>NZ_JBEOVN010000019.1:0-63942 GCF_040295565.1 Streptomyces sp. NPDC002785
CGAACGGCGTGCCGTACCACGATCCCCCCCCCCCCCACGGCGGAGGCGGACCACCTACTGGTCGTCCCGACGGTGTGAATGGACCCCCGGTCGTCCCGACGGTGTGAGCGGATCAACATCCGTTCCCCCGACGGTGTGGGCGGATCACCAGCCGTTCCCCCGACGGTGTGGGCGGATCACCAGCCGGTTGTCCCAGCGAGGGAAGCGGATCAACGTCCGTTCGTCCCGTCGATGTGACCACATCACCGTCCGGTCGTCCCGGCACGGCGAGGGATCAACGCCCGGTCACCCCGGCAGGGTGAACAGCAGCTCGTCGGTCTCCTCACCGCGGGCGCGCGAGAAGCCGTGGTCCTGGCCGGTGACGGTGAACCCGCACTTCTCCAGCACCCGGCGCGAACCGGTGTTGTCTGCCGCGGCCCGTGCGTGCAGCGGGCGTTCCGGGACGACGTCGAGCAGCGCCCGCAGCGCGGCCGTCGCGAGTCCGCGGCCCCAGTGCGCCCGGTCGATCCAGTAGGTGACCTCGCGTTCGTCCGGCGGCCCGTACGCCCCGGCGTTGCCGACCACCGCGTCGTCCACGACCACTGTCCGCATCACGACGGAGCCGTTGGCCAGGATCCGTCGCCAATGGTCGTCGAACGCGTGCCGGTCGGTGGGGTCCTCGCTGGTGAAGGCGGCTGTTCTGACCGACTCCGGGTCGGACATGAACGCGAAGAACAACGACAGATCACTCTCGCGCACCTCGCGCAGGGAAACCCGCATGATCAGAGCCTCCGGGTGGCGAGCGTCAGCCGGTCCCGCGCGTCGAACAGCGCGTCCTTCACCATCTGCTCGTGCGCGGGCGTGAGCCGGGCGACCGGAACGGAGCAGCTGATGGCATCGCGGGCAGGGGTGCGGTACGGGATGGCGACGCCGAAGCAGCGCAGCCCGAGGGTGTTCTCCTCGCGGTCCACCGCGTACCCCTGCTCGCGGATCAGGTGCAGCTCCTCGATGAGCTTTTCGCGGTCGGTGATGGTGTGCTCGGTCAGCGCGGGCAGCGTCTCGGGGAGCATCTTGCGGACCTGCTCGTCGCTGTGGGTGGCCAGCAGCGCCTTGCCGAGCGAGGTGGAGTGGGCGGGCAGCCGGCGGCCGACGCGGGTGAAGGGGCGCAGATAGTGCTGGGACTGCCGGGTGGCGAGGTACACCACGTTCGTTCCGTCGAGGCGGGCCAGGCGGATGGTCTCCGTCGTGTCCTCGGAGAGCCGGTCCAGGGTCGGGCGGGCGGCTGCGACGACCTCGTCACCGTCGATGTACGAGGTGCCGACCAGCAGGGCCCGTACGCCGATCCCGTACCGCGTGCCCGTCGCGTCGGTCTCCACCCAGCCCAGCTCCACCAGGGTGCGCAGCAGCATGTAGAGGCTGGACTTGGGATAGCCGACGGCCTCCTGCACTGCGGCGAGCGAGTGCATACCGGGCCGCCCGGCGAAGTATTCGAGGAGTTCCACCGTCCGCACCGCGGACTTGACCTGTGCTCCACCAGACTCGGCAACCGCCATCGCCCTGCGCCCCTTCCAGCCCACCTACGAGACCCTGCGACTTCTTGCCAACACTGAACGCCCGGAAATAGAGTCGCTTTATATTCACGATCAGGAACTCTGTTCAGAATACCGAACAACTCTGATGTGTGGCAGTGGAGCGGAAGGAATCACGGTGGCAGCAGCACCAGTCTGGAGCGTCGATCCCCGCACCGGGAACCCGCGTGAGCAGGTTGCGGTGGAGGCTACAGCGGAGGAGGTCGACCGCGCGGTCCGGGCCGCCCATGCGGTACGCGACTCGCTCGCCGACCGCACCGTACGCGCCGCGTTCCTGCGCACCGCGGCCGATCTGCTCACCGAGGCCGGGGAGCACGTCATCGAGGCCGCCGACGCGGAGACCGCACTCGGCCCGGCCCGGCTCACCGGCGAACTCGCCCGGACCGCAGCCCAGTTGCGGGCCTTCGCGGACGTCGTCGACGAGGGCGCCTTCCTCGACATCCACATCGACCACGAGGACGCCACCAGGATCCCGCCCTGGCCCGACCTGCGCCGCTACAAGATCCCGCTCGGGGTCGTCGCCGTGTACGCGGCCAGCAACTTCCCGCTCGCCTTCTCCGTCCCCGGCGGCGACACAGCGAGCGCACTGGCGGCCGGCTGCCCGGTCGTCGTCAAGGCACACCCCGACCACCCCGCCACCTCCGAACTGTGCGCCTCCGTACTGCGCCGGGCGGCGGCGCAGGTCGGCCTGCCCGAAGACGTGCTGATCCTGGTGCACGGCTTCGACGCGGGCATCGAACTGATCAAGCACCCGCTCGTCGCCGCTGCCGGCTTCACCGGCTCGGTACGCGGTGGCCGCGCCCTGTTCGACGCGGCGGGTGCCCGAGCCGTACCCATCCCCTTCCACGGCGAGCTTGGCTCCCTCAACCCCGTCGTCGTCACCGAGGCGGCCGCCGCCGAGCGCGGCGAGCAGATCGGCGCCGGGCTCGGGGGCTCGATGACCACGGGCGTGGGCCAGTTCTGCACCAAGCCCGGCTTCGTCCTGGCCCCGGCCGGCGAGACCGGCGACCGGCTGCTGAAGTCCCTGACCGACGCGGTCAGCGACACCGAGGCCGGAGTCATGCTCGACCACCGGATGCGCGACGCCTTCCTCGCGGGCATACGCGAACGGGCCGAACTCCCCGGCGTCGAGGCCCCGGTCACCCCCGGCGCGGGCGGCGACCACACCGTCGCGGCCGGCTTCCTGACCGTACCGGCGCACCTCCTCACCACCGAGGGCCCGCACGAAGCGCTCCTGGACGAGTGCTTCGGCCCCGTCACCGTCGTCGCCCGCTACGCCTCCGAGGACGAGATCACCGCCGTCCTCTCCCGGCTCCAAGGCAACCTCACCGCAACCCTCCAGACCGCCACGGACGGCGCCGACGCCAACGCCCCCCGACTCCTCGCCGCCCTCACCCCGCTGGCCGGCCGGGTCCTCGTCAACGGCTGGCCGACCGGCGTCGCCGTCGCCCCCGCGCAGCACCACGGCGGCCCCTACCCGGCCACCACCTCCACCTCCACCTCGGTCGGCGCCACCGCGATCGAACGCTGGCTGCGCCCCATCACCTACCAGACGACCCCCGAGGCCCTGCTCCCGCCGGAGCTCCGCGAGGACAACCCCCTGAACCTGCCCCGCCGAGTGGACGGCCACCGCGCATGACCCCGCACCTTCCCGAACTCCCCTTTGAACTGCGTCCGTTCGGTCCCGAGGCCGACTGGACGTACGAGAACGGCGTACTGACCGGCCGGGCGGGCGCCCGCCAGGACCGGTTCGTACCGCCGGGCGGCGACGCTCTCGACTCCGTGAGCGACGCACCCCGCCTCCTCGGCCCCGCACCCCGGGGCGACTTCCAACTGCTCGCCCGGGTGCGGGTCGGCTTCGCCGCTGCCTTCGACGCCGGAGTGCTCTACCTCCACGTCGGGGAACGGGAGTGGGCCAAGATCTGCCTGGAACTCTCCCCGCACCACCCCACCGTCTGCACGGTCGTCACCCGGGGCCACTCCGACGACGTCAACTCCTTCGTCGTGGACGGCGACAGCTGCTGGCTGCGCCTCAGCCGCACGGGCAACGCGTTCGCCTTCCACGCCTCGGCCGACGGCGAGAAGTGGACCTTCGTCCGCGTCTTCGCCCTCGGCGAGCCCGAGCAGGCGGCCGAGGCATCGGTCGGCTTCCTGGTCCAGTCCCCGACGGGCGAGGGCTGCGAGGCGATGTTCGACCGGATCGCTTTCCGTACGACGGGACTTGACGACCTGCGCGACGGCAGCTGAACCGTTCTGCACATACGTCGTACCGTCGAACGGATGAGCCCGAATACTCATCGGAACCGAGTACCGGCCCCCAACCCTCCGGCTGCCGCCGGAGGGTTGGATGAGCCGCATGAACACCACTCAGGCCCCCGCTGAGGCTTGCGCGGCCGACACCGAACGCACGGACCGCAACATCCCTGGATGCCTTTGATCTCAATGTCGAGGATGTCGATGTCCCGCATCTCTGGCAGTTCGTCGCCTCGGTCAAGTTCACGGCCGTGATGAACCTGTGGCTCATCGCACTGGCCGGGCTCGGATACATGCTGCACCTGCACTGGCTTGTGCGAGAACGATGAATGGGATACGCGTTCTTGCTCGTTCTCTCAGCCGTTCTTCTCCTTGAAGGGGCATGGGGCCCCGGACTGGAACCAGCCGGCACGGCGGGCCGCGATGCCGTCGCCACGGCAAAATCCGGGCGCACTCCAGAGCCATACTTCGGGATCGCCCCCGAGTGGGTGTGCGCTCACCCCATCGGCAAGGTGGAGGCGATCCCGGTCGACGGCGGCGAGTTCGTGCCCACCCGGCCGTATCTCAAGGTGGGCGACGCGGGTGGCACGGTCGTGCTGTGGGACGCGGGCAAGGAGCAGGCGCTCAAGGTGCCGATGAGCAAGCTCCGTATCGTCCCGGCGGACAAGCGCCCGGCGTCGTGCGGGTAGCGCCGGGCGGTCCTTCGTTCAGGCTCCGGCCGCGTACCGCACGAACTGTGTCCAGCCGGTGCGGGTGAGTGTCAGGTGAGGGAGGGACGTGTCCTTGGAGTCGCGGACGAGGATCGCCTGGTCGGAGGTGGCGACCTCGACGCACTCGCCACCGTCGCCGGCGCTGTAGGTGCTCTTGAACCAGTTGAGCCCATTGATCGTGGTGCGTTCGATGCTCATAGCTCTCCCAGCAACTCCTCGATCAGCGCCAGGGACTTGTGGGGACTGAGAGCCTGGCCGCGAACACTTCCGTATCGTGCGGCCAGGATACGTACCTCTTCTGCGTCGGTGATCAGTCGGTTCACGCTCTGGACCTCGACGTAACCAAGCTGCTGTCGGCCTTTGGGCGTGAGCAGGATGAACGGCCCCTCCAGTGCAGTGTGGTCTTCGCAGGCCATCGGGAGCACCTGGATTGTTGTGCTGCGTAGCCGCGAGAGGTGCTGCAAGTGCTTCAGCTGACCTTGGCGTACGTCGCGCCCGCCCACTGCCCTGCGGAGAACAGATTCGTCAATGACCGCGCTGACCATGGGAGACGGCCAGGTGGTGAGGATTTCCTGTCTTGCGAGCCGGGCCGTGATCCGCTGCTCGATCGTGGTTTCATCAAGCGGTGGCTGACGCGACATAAAAGTTGTCCTCGCGTACGCCTCCGTCTGCAGAAGGCCCGGAACGGTGAGCGTGCTGAAGAAGTTGATCTCGACGGCCTGGTGTTCCAACTTCGCGTAGTCCTTGAACCACGCCGGATGTTTCACCCGCGCCCGCGCTCTCGCCCGCGCCACGTCCTCCGTCGCCGTCCGGAGCAGCCCGCCCGCCTCCAGCAGGTCGTCCGCAGCGTCCAGGAACTCCGGCTGCGGTGTCCTGCGTCCTCGTTCCAGCGACCGGATCAGGTCCTCGCTGTACCCGAGGCGGTCGCCCACCTCCCGCTGGGTGAGGCCGGCCCGCTCCCGTAACAGCCGGACCTGGCGGCCGATCACGTGGAACAGGTCCGCGGCCTCCTCCGAGTCGTCGTTGTCACCGATCGCCCCGTCCAGCTCCATCTCTGCCCCGCTCCCGTTCCTGAGGGCCGGCCGTGCGCGTCGTACCACCGTTACGGCGGACGACCGGTACCGGTCGCCGTGCGTACCGGTACGTGCACGCTACGTACCGCTGTCGTTGCTGGTCAGCGTACGGTCACTTGGCCACGCTGAGTGGCGTGACGAGTGAATCCGTAGAGATCGAAATTCCGCAACCGGCAACTTCTGCACCACAGTTCACACAGCTGTTCAGCGCCACGCGCCGAGGCGCTCGCCTCGCCCGGTTGCTCGCTGTGGAGCAGTTGGTGGCATGGGGCTGGCCGCGTGACAGCGAGCGCATCGACGCGGCCGCGCTCGTTGTTGCCGAGCTGACGGCCAACGCGGTCCTGCACGGGCGGCTGGATGGGAGGGGATTCCGGCTCGGGCTTGCCCTCCTCCCGAGCGGACGGCTGCGGATCGAGGTCACGGACCCGCGCGGCGAACGCCGCCCCACCGCGTCCCCGGAAGCCGTTGAAGGAGGCCGGGGGCTGATCATCGTCGATGCCCTCGCCGTGCAGTGGGGCGTGGATACGTATCCGCCGTCCGCGAAGACGGTCTGGGCCGAGGTCTCCGCGACGCGCCCGGGCAGCCGATAGCGCAGCCGTCAGCGCAGCCGTTGGTCGGCGCCCGCTCCCGGCTCCTCCAGCGGCGGCTCCAGCGCCCCGGCGAGTCCTGCTCGCAAGGGCTGTCGCGCCATGGCGGGCGGCGGCCGGCAGGGTGCCGCTGCCGCAGGCCGGGGCGAGTACCCGGCCGGCGTCGGCGGAGAGGGCCGCGAGGGCACAGGGGTTGATACTGGTGGGCTCGCGTATTCAACTGTCGCCAGTCCTCCACTGGACAGAGGTGAACCTCACTCTCTGTAGCTACAGAACTTGATCGGGCGATGTCGGGTGATTGCCTGACAGGTGAGGGATGGGTCCGGTAGATGTGTGTGCGTGAATGACTCCACGCCCGAGGGTGGCGAGCCCACCTCCTTCGTCGAGAAAACGAAGAACCTGTGCGGGAAGCACAAGGGGAAGATCCTCGCCGCCGGCACCGCCCTGGGCGGCGTGGCCCTGGCCGTCGTTATCGTGGTCGCCAGGCAGGCCATGGAACAGAACGCCACCGAGGACACCGAGGACACCGAGGACACCGGGTCGGTCGCCGACCCTGCGGCCGAGGACGAGCGACGGAAAACCCCCGTCAAGCACCCGGTAGTCGGGCACACGAGGACCCTTGCTGACGGGCGCGTTGTTCCCGTTGCGGGCTACGAGCGGGGCGGCTCCTCGGATGACGACGATGAGGACGAGGACCCCGGCGAAGCCGCAGCATGAGCGCCTGGGGGAAGGGCACCGCAGCCTCTCAAGCGCGGCCAGGCCGGATCGAGGGGGCACAGGGCGGCGTAGCGGCAGGTCGCGAAGCTCCACAAGAAGGTTGCCCGTCAGCGTCAGGACACGGCCCGCAAGTGGGCGAAGAAGGTTGTCGCGAAGTCGACGATGGCACGCAAGGCTGCGGATGCTGCGATCGGTGCCACGAAGGCGGCCCTGGTGGAGATGGGCCGTAAGCACCGGCGGGATGTCCGTCTCGTGAACCCCAAGCACACCACGATGGATTGCGCGCAGTGCGGTGCGAGAGCCAAGCAGGCACTTCCGCTGTCGGAACGAACGTACACCTGCACCGCGTGCGGAGCCATGTCCCCGAGCGACAAGAACTCCGCACGCGTGATGCTGGTCCGGGCTGGTCTCAACCCGGCTGATGTTGAGGGCGTAAGCCCGCCTGGGGCGCTGCTCCGGGCGGCAGCCTGAGTCAGGAATCCCCTCCCTTCGGGGAGGGGAGGATGTCAAGCTCGCGTACTCGACGGAAGACGGAGGACACCACGAGGTCCGTACGCCCTGGAGGCGCACGGTGAACGGCCTCGCCCACCATTTTCGAATGCTCCTGGTTCAAGCCGGTGCGGTGCTGAAGACGTGCTCAGGGAATCAGCAGCTGACCCAGGTGAGCCCCGCCACGTAGATCGGGTTGCTGGCAGAAGCCCTGACCTCCCGGTACTGGGTCGAGTCCTTCGGGCCCACTCCCGGGGAGTGCACGTGCCCGCCGGACATCAGCTGGGCCGTCAGCCTCGGACACCTGCCGTCCGCCTTGTCATCCGTCACGTCGGCCCGCGCCCACGTCTTGTTGTCGCAGTACCGGATCCAGGCGTGCCCCTCGCTAAAGCTCGAATAGAACGCATCACCGCACACGGAGGCCGTGGAAGGCGCGCCTGCCGGTGCCGCTGTCGCCGAGCCGCTCAGTGCCGTAACCGCGAAGAGCACAGCGCCGGTCATCGAAGCCCACCTTTTTTGTCGCATGGAAATCAGTCCCTTCGTCAGATCGTCCGGTGGATTCACCGGCCCACCCAGCTTGCTGGCGTACAGTCGCAGGGACAGGCCCAATGGCCGGAACTCGCGGCCTTAAAGACCGGCGGCGCAGTCTTGACAGGCGCACAGTATGGTCCCGGCACGGCAGCCAGAATCGACCTGACCTTCGACTGCAAGGACGCCCACCCGCCGCACCGGTACCCCGGCCTCGTACTGGTGGGCTCTCGTATTCAGCTGTCGCTGGTTCCCCGAGGTACCCAGCCCGCTGGTGACCTTGCGTGATCTCCTGGGGCGTATCGGCTCCAGGTTCCGCCGGTCTCGTTGCGGAGGCGGCTGGTCGTCTTGTCGTGGTAGCCGAGCGCGTCCGCGACGAAGGGTGCGGGCAGTTCGAGGAGTTGCTGGCGGATGGCGGCGCCGCGGGCGGCGGCCCGCAGCCCGGGGAGGACGTGCCAGGACGCGAAGAGCCTGATCGTCTTGGCGTGTTCAGGGGCGTCGATGTCGGCAAGGTGACCGGGAAGCCGGCGCTGAAAACTGCGGGCAGGGCCGGAAGCTTCTGGACGAGCACACGGCCCTGGGCGGCGAGCTGGGCACGGGCTGGGATCTGCATGAGTGGCGGCACTCCGGCCTGACCCACCTCGGAAGTGCCGCATCAGGCAACGTTCGCCCCAGGACTTGGGGGAGGCGGTCCAGGCGGGTAATCCGGATAGAACAGAGCGAATCCTGAACCGGATCAACGCGCTCCTCGTGACTGCCGGGTCGGCCTTCTCTCTCACCAGGGGCCTGCTGCCGCCCGGCACCTGAGCGTACTTCTGCGAGATCGATAGCGGCGAGGGCAGGTGGCTCCCTGCGGCAGACTCGCGGTCACGCGCCGCCCGCGCCGGCACACTGGCGGCGCGTTAGCCGCTCTCGCAACACACGGTCCGCGTCGCCCTCGCTTCCCCCGAGAACTGGCGACAGTTGAATACGCGAGTCCACCTGTATCAACCCCGGCACCTATGGCCTGCCGACAGGCGACAGAAGCTCGCGTGTTCCGTGGTGATCCGGCGATTTTCGGCCTCGATGGTGTGGTGGTGGAACGTGAGGGCGATCCGGGGCTCGTGGGCCGCCACGGTTTTCAGCAGGGCGGCCTGCAACGCGGCCACGTGGCCCGTGTACCGCCCCCGGGGCCTGTTCGCCGATCGGCCGGGGCGGGGTGGCGACCGGGCTGGTCGGCTCGACCACCACGATGTGATATCAGGCAAACCAGGCCAACATCACCGACGGGCTACGGGAATTAATTGGCGCACGATGTTCCATCGCGGAATGCGGCCAACTACTAGATTGGCCGACGGCACCACGAGACCGACCATGACCTGCCCCGTTCCGTTCGCCAGTTGGAAATGTGAAAGTTGGTCACCATGCCTGGAATTTCCCATGAACACCGAGTCCAGGCAGAATAGTCGGTCCGCGCCACCGCGCCCAGCCGGGCCGAGAATGTCACGGACGGGCGCGCCGTTCGCAGTATTTCCTGACCTGATCCGGTTGTCCGGGTACACCCCAATGCGGCCGGCCGAGAGTATGAGGCACTTTCTGTGAAGGTTCGTGCGAGGCGGTCGAGCAGCCTGATCGCCGGGGGAATGGCAGCAGTGCTGCTGACGGGCTGCGGCGCCCAGGATGAGATCTGGCCCTTCGAGACCGAGGAAAGGATGGTCGTCGGCATGTCCGACGACATCCTTGCGACGGATCCGGCCGCAGGGTACGACCCGGGATCCTGGCTGCTGTTCAACAACGTCTTCCAGTCCTTATTGAGCTTCCCGCCCGGGGGTTCCACTCCTGTGCCGGAGGCCGCCAAGGAGTGCGGTTTCTCGGACGGCGGCAAGACTTACACCTGCACTCTGCGTGATGGGTTGAAGTTCAGCAACGGAAACAGCCTTACATCGGCGGACGTCAAATACTCCTTCGACCGGGCGATCGAAATCAACGACCCGGCGGGCCCGGCGCCGCTGCTCTCCACCATCGCGTCGATCAGTACCCCGGACGAGAAGATGGTCGTTTTCCGCCTCAAGGTGCCCGATGCGACATTTCCCAGCAAGATCGCATCGGGTGCCGGTTCCATCGTGGACCGTCATGTCTATCCCAAGGACCGTTTGCTGAAGAGGGGCAAAACAGTTGGTTCCGGTCCCTACGTGCTGGACTCCATCGACAAGTCGAAGGCCGACTTCTCGGTCCGCTCCGGCTACCACGGAACCGCCGAGGTGAAGAACTCCGGCGTGACGCTGGAACTCTTCCAAGGCAATCAGCAGCGCCTTGAATCGTCCCTGAAGAAGGGCGAGGTCGACATTGCGTACCGTGGCCTCACCGCCAAGGCGATAGCCGCCCTGGACACCACGCCCACCGCGGAGAAGGACGGCCTCGAGGTCGTCCAGGGGAGCAGCGCCGAAGTCCAGCACATGGTCTTCAACGTGGCCGACCCCGTGGTCGGCAAGCTCGCCGTGCGCAAGGCAATCGCCTATCTCGTCGACCGCTACTCCCTGATCAGCGAGGTCTACCAGTCCACGGCGGCACCGCTGTACTCGGTCGTCCCGGTAGGGATCACCGGCCACGGCACCTCCTTCTTCGACACCTACGGCGACAGCCCGCAGCCGCACAAGGCGAGAAAGGCCCTGCGGGACTCCGGTATCACCGACAAGGTGAAACTCACGCTCTGGTCCACCCCGAGCCGTTACGGACCCGCTACCGACGACGAACTGCGGGCCATAGCCGATCAGTTGAACCGGAGCGGACTCTTTGACGCCAGGATGAAGTCGGTCCCCTTCGATCAGTACGAGAAGGACATCGCCGACGGCAAGTACGGCGTCTATGTCAAGGGCTGGGTGCCGGACTACCCCGACCCCGACAACTTCACCCAGCCGTTCTTCGGCAAGGGCAATGTCCTGTCGAACAATTACGAGAGCAGCGAGATAACCGGCCGGATCATCCCGCAGACCTCGTCCATGACGGACCGCGCGGACACCCGGCAGAAGTTCATCAAGCTGCAGGACATCGTGGCGCGCGAGCTGCCGCTCCTGCCGCTCTGGCAGGGCAAGCAGTACGCGGTCGCCCACGAGAACGTCCGGGGCCTGCAGAACTGCCTGGATACGTCGACCGTCTTCCGGTTCTGGGAACTCAGCACCGCGTATTAGAGGGTGCACTTGTTGGGGTGCCCGGGGCGGGTTCGGGCGTCGGGCGGCGGAGGGGCAGGACATGCGACGTGTGGTGCGGGGCTTCTGGGGGCACCGGAAGGAGTCGGCCGAGGCGCTGACCCGGCGATGGAAGCTCACCCTGGACCAGCTTGCCGAGATCCTTCCGGTGGGCGGCTCGGGAGCGGTGTCGACGTGGCGGCGGATCCACGCCGATGGACCGGGCCGCGCTGTGACCGTCCGGACCGGCGGGGCGAACGGCCCCGCGCAACCGGGGAATCAGGGCGTCCGGTCCTGCGTTGTGCAGGGGAGCGGAGGGTGGCTCCGCGCCGCCTGAGCTGTACATACGAGAACACGGAGAGAAGAAGAGACATGCGCGTCGAGATCTGGAGCGACATCGCCTGCCCCTGGTGCTACATCGGGAAGGCCCGCTTCGAGAAGGGCCTGGCGGGGTTCGCCCACCGCGACGAGGTCGAGGTCGTGCACCGGTCCTTCGAGCTCGACCCCACGCACGCCAAGGGCGACACCGTGCAGGTGATCGACATGCTGGCGCAGAAGTACGGGCGCACCCGCGAAGAGGCGAAGGCCATGGAGGCGAATGTCGCGGCCAACGCGCAGGCCGAGGGGCTCGGCTACCTCACCGAGGGCCGCGACCACGGCAACACCTTCGACACCCACCGGCTGCTCCACCTGGCCAAGGCCCGAGGCCGCCAGGACGAGCTGCTGGGCCTCGCCTACCGGGCGAACTTCGCCGAGGAGCGTTCCGTCTTCGACGGTGACGTGCTGGTCGAGCTGGCCGTCGACGCCGGGCTCGACGCCGACGAGGCGCGCGCCGTCCTCGCCGACCCGGAGGCGTACGCCGCCGAGGTGCGGGCCGATGAGCGTGAGGCGTCCGAGCTGGGGGCCAACGCGGTGCCGTTCTTCGTATTCGACCGGCGGTACGGGATCTCCGGCGGCCAGCCGGCCGAGGTCTTCGCCCAGGCACTCGAACAGGCGTGGAAGGACCGGCCGCTGACCGCGATCGGCGGGGACGCCGCGGCTTGCGACGCCGACGGTGCGTGCGAGGTCCCGCCGACCGGCAGTAACGCCTGACGCCCCGCTCCCAGCCGGGTACAAAAGCGTTGCTCGGGTTCACCCCTCAAGACCGGTCGGTCCAACTCTTGGTAATTGACGATGAGTCAAGGGGGCTTCAGGCTGGGCTCATGGAGACTACTTCGCTCAGCCGAGCGGTGGACGGCGAGTTCGCGCCGGAGACCACCTACCTCAACACCTCCACCTGTGGGCTGCTGCCCCGGCGCACGGTGGACGCGGTGAAAGCGCTGGCCGAGGCGATCGCCACGGGCCGCAGGGCCGGCTCCGGCGACTTCGAGGCGGTGGACGCGGCCCGGGCCGGCTTCGCCCGCCTCGCCGGTGTCGACGCCGACCGGGTTGCCACCGGCAGCTCGGTCTCCGTGCACGTCGGGCTGATCGCGGCGTCGCTGCCGGCGGGGGCCGAAATCCTGGCGCCCGAGGGGGAGTTCAGCTCCGTCGTCAGTCCGTTCGCGGTCCGTGGCGATCTCAAGGTGCGCTATGTCCCGCTGGACGGGCTGGCCGATGCGGTACGGCCCGGTACCGCGCTCGTTGCCTTCTCCTCCGTGCAGTCGGCCGACGGCCGGATCGCCGATCTGGACGCGGTACGCGCGGCGGCAGCCGCCCACGGGGCCCGGACGTTGCTCGACGCCACCCAGTCGGCGGGCTGGCTGCCGCTGGACGCCGGGGCATACGACTACACCGTCACCGGCGGCTTCAAATTCCTGCTCTGCCCGCGGGGTGCGTCGTTCCTCACCGTCACCGAGGAGGCGCAGCGCACCCTGCCGACCGTCTTCGCCGCGTGGGTCGCCGCCGATGACCCCTGGAACAGTACGTACGGCCCGGTCGGGCGGCTCTCCCCGACCGCGCGTCGCTACGACGAACCGCCGGCGTTCCTCTCGTACCACGGCGCCGAGCACTCCCTCGCGCTGCTGGGCGAGGTCTGCATCGACGCCGTCCACGCCCACGCCACCGGGCTCGCGGCCCGCATGCGGGCCGGGCTGGCCGGGCTGGGGCACGAGGCGGTGCCGGGGGAGTCGGCGATCGTGGCCGTGCCCGGACTCGGCGGGCGGGAGCCGGAGCTGGCGCGGGCCGGGGTGATGGTCTCGAACCGGGCGGGGAGTCTGCGCGCGGCCTTCCATCTGTACAACACGGAGGCCGATGTGGACCGGGCCCTGGACGTGCTCTCCGGTTGAACCCACCCGGACTCCGGGGGAGCAGCGGCGCTCGGGACAGTCCTCGGTCTCATGCTGTTCAGCACCGATTCCGGCGGTGTCCAGGAAGGGTGGCCCGCGCGGCCTCCTGCTAATCCCGGCCCGGCTCGTCCAGCGGCGCACTGTGCCACTTCCACAAGGTGACCCGCGGATGGCCGGGCAACTCGGCGCGGCCGGTCGACCAGAGCAGGACGGCCCATCGGTCGGCGTCCTTGGGGGCGTCCGGGAACAGCCGGGCCAGTACCCGGTCGCAGAGTTCGGCGGGCGGAGCCCAGGGGACATCCAGGCTCGCGGCGAGGTCATGCACGTGCACCAGGGTCTCCACGATGCCCATGGCGGCGAAGCCCTCCGGGTCGGACACCCCGTAGGAGTGGTACGAGCGGACCTCGGGCGAGACCGTCCGTACCATCGCCGCGAGCAGCGCGCCGCTCGCCTCCAGCGTCTGGAGCAGTCCGGCGGGTCCGGCCGCCCGGTCCGCGAAGATCGCGTTCAACGGGCCGCCCTCGCGACCGGCGCCCCAGCGGTACGGGACGTAGGCGTCCAGCGGCGGCTGCTGCGGGCCCAGTTGGGCCGCGTAGGAGAAGAGATCGTCGCTCAGGTGCTCCGCGGTCTCCCAGCAGTTCCACTCCAGCGACCCGGCCGGGACCAGCCAGTTGTCCACCGGGGACCTCCGGAGCGCGGCGACCGCGAGACGGACCGCGGTGGTCACGTCGTCCGCCGTGACCGGGAGCCGGGTCCCGGTCAGTGCGGCCCGTTCCGCCGCACTGCACTCGACACAGAACTCATTGCCCTCCGGATCGGCGAGCGTCGCCCAGCCCCGCCCGTTCGGCTTGCGGTGGTCGGCCACGAGGGTGGCACCCAGGGCGAGCAGCCGCTCGACCTCCTCGTCCCGGGTGCGGCCCTGCGGCTGAATGTCCAGGTGCAGACGGTTCTTGGTGCTCTTCGGCTCCGGCACCGAGATGAACAGCAGCGCGGCACCGGGAGCCTCGACGAGTGCCTCGGGATCGCCGGGCGCGTCTTCGTCGCAGAGCGGGGCGCCGAGCACCCCGGACCAGAAACCGGCGAGCTCGTAGGCGTCGGCGCAGTCGATCGTGATGTGACGTACGAGTGAAGTCATGGGCCCCACTGTCGCCGCTCACGGCCGCCGCGGTCCACCAACTTTGGAGAGGGGGCCGGGCGATGTCCGTCGCCCGGCCCCCTGCTCGGTTCAGCTCGTCGGCACGTCACCTCACCGGGGTGAAGTCCCGCGCCCCGATGAACTCCGGACGCCGCGCCGGCGCTGCGAACGGCTCCTCGGCGGCGTTCTCCACGCTGTTGAAGACGATGAAGACATTGCTGCGCGGGTACGGGGTGATGTTGTCCCCCGAGCCGTGCATGCAGTTGCAGTCGAACCAGGTCGCCGAACCTGCCCTGCCCGTGAAGAGCTTGATGCCGTGCCGGTCCGCCAGCTTCGTCAGCGCCTCGTCGGACGGGGTGCCGGCGTCCTGCATCTTCAGGGACTTCTTGTAGTTGTCCTTCGGCGTCTCGCCCGCACAGCCGAGGAACGACTTGTGTGAACCGGGCATGATCATCAGCCCGCCGTTGGTGTCGCGGTTCCCGGTCAGCGCGATCGACACGGACACCGCCCGCATGTTCGGCAGACCGTCCTCGGCGTGCCAGGTCTCGAAGTCCGAGTGCCAGTAGAACCCCGAGGCGCCGAAGCCCGGCTTGACGTTGATCCGGGACTGATGGACGTACACGTCCGAACCGAGGATCTGACGGGCCCGGCCCACCACGCGCTCGTCGCTGACCAGCCGGGCGAAGACCTCACTGATCCGGTGAACCTCGAAGACCGACCGTACCTTCTGCGACTTCGGCTCCACGATCGAGCGCTCGTCGGCCCGCACCGCCGGATCGGCGATCAGCCGGTCCAGTTCGGCGCGGTGGACGGCGACCTCGGCCGGTGTGATCAGCTGGTCGACGGTGAGGAAGCCATCACGCTCGAAGCCCTGCAGATCCTGCACGGCGACCGGCCCCGGGGCGCCGGGCGCGGACCAGATGACCGGGTCCTGACGGGGCGTGATCATCTCGGCTGCGCCGCGTGTGGGGTACAGGTCGGGGCGTACATCGGTGGTCATGGTTCAGCCCTCCTCGGTCAGCAGAGGGTAGACACCGTTCTCGTCGTGCTCCTCCCGTCCGGTGACCGGCGGGTTGAAGACGCAGACACAGCGGAAGTCGGTCTTCGGCCGCATGGTGTGGTGTTCATGGCCGTTCAGCAGGTACATCGTGCCGGGGGTGATCCAGTGCTTCTCGCCGGTCTCGTCATTGGTGAGCTCGGCCTCGCCCTCGACACACAGGACGGCCTCGATGTGGTTCGCGTACCACATCGACGTCTCGGTACCCGCGTACATCGTGGTCTCGTGGAGCGAGAAACCCACCTTCTCCTGCGCGAGCACGATGCGCTTGCTCTCCCAGGTTCCGGAAGCGGCCTTCACATGCCTGTCGGTGTTCTCGATGTCACTGAACGATCGGACGATCATGGTGGGTCAGTGCCTTTCTCTCTGCGGTGGCGCTTCTGTTCGTGTCCGCCCGGGACGGGGAACCCGGGCAGTGGGTCAGGAGGTCTCGCGGACCGCGCGGGCCAGCGTCCGCAGGCCCTCGTCCAGCTCCTCGGGGGTGACGGTCAGCGGCGGCAGCAGCTTCACGACCTCGCTCTGCGGACCGGAGGTCTCGACCAAAAGGCCCAGCTCGAAGGCGCGGGCGCAGACCGCGACGGCGCGCGACTTGTCGGTGAACTCCATGCCCCAGACCAGGCCGCGGCCCCGGAACTGCGCACCGAACCGGGCGTGTTCGTCGCAGATCGCGAGGAGCGCCTGCTCGATCTGCTCGCCCCTGGCCAGGGTCTGCTTCTCCATCTGACCGTCCGCCCAGTAGGCGTCCAGGGCGGCGGCGGCCGTGACGAACGCCGGGTTGTTGCCGCGGAAGGTGCCGTTGTGCTCGCCCGGCCCCCAGATGTCCAGCTCCGGCTTGAACAGGCAGAGCGACATGGGCAGTCCGTAGCCGCTGATGGACTTGGACACGGTCACGATGTCGGGGGTGATGCCGGCCTCCTCGAACGAGAAGAACGCCCCCGTACGCCCGCAGCCCATCTGGATGTCGTCGACGATCAGGAGCATGTCGCGGCGGTGGCACAGATCGGACAGCGACCGCAGCCACTCGGGGCGCGCCACATTGATGCCGCCCTCGCCCTGCACTGTCTCGACGATCACGGCGGCGGGCTTGTTGAGACCGGAGCCCTGGTCCTCCAGGAGCCGCTCGAACCAGAGGAAGTCGGGAACCCGGCCGTCGAGGTAGTTGTCGAACGGCATCGGGGTGCCGTGCACCAGCGGGATACCGGCCCCGGCCCGCTTGAAGGCGTTGCCGGTGACGGCGAGCGAGCCCAGCGACATGCCGTGGAAGGCGTTGGTGAACGAGACGATGGACTCGCGCTCCTTCACCTTGCGGGCCAGCTTCAGCGCCGCCTCGACCGCGTTGGTGCCGGTCGGGCCGGGGAACATCACCTTGTACGGGAGGTCACGCGGGCGCAGCACGTTGTTCTGGAAGGACTCCAGGAAGGCGCGTTTCGCGGTGGTGGCCATGTCGAGGCCGTGGGTGATGCCGTCGTGTTCGATGTAGTCGATCAGCGCACGCTTCAGTACCGGGTTGTTGTGGCCGTAGTTGAGAGATCCTGCGCCGGCGAAGAAGTCGAGGTAGGTGTGGCCGTCCTCGTCGGTCAGACGGGCGCCCTGCGCACGGTCGAACACTGCGGGCCAACTGCGGCAGTAGCTCCGTACCTCCGACTCCAGGGTTTCGAAGACACTCAGCGCGGGCGGGGTGATGGTCACAGGGAATCTCCTGCTTGAGGGGGGTGTGACGGGCGGCGGTGTGCTCAGGTGCGGAACGGGCCGGTGCGGTCAGGCGTGGAACGGGCCGATGCGGTACAGCACTTCCGGCAGATGCGTTCCCTCGGGGAACAGCTCGCCGTCGAAGAGCACTTCACGCTCC
Source organism: Streptomyces sp. NPDC002785 (assembly GCF_040295565.1). NCBI lineage: Bacteria > Bacillati > Actinomycetota > Actinomycetes > Kitasatosporales > Streptomycetaceae > Streptomyces > Streptomyces sp. NPDC002785. The sequence continues at coordinate 17,395 of NZ_JBEOVN010000019.1, forward strand.
AGGGCCACGTCATGGCGCTGCGCGTAGGAGGTGAACAGCCGGTCCGACGCGGTGTTGTCCGGGGTCACGGTGGTCTCGACCGAGGCCAGGCCCTGCGAGGCCGCGACCCGCGAGGTCAGCGCGTCCAGCAGCTTTCCCGCCAGTCCGGTACCGCGGTGCCCGTGGTCGACGGCCACCTGCCAGACGACGAGTGTCCCGGGGCGGTCCGGCCGGAGGTATCCCGTCACGAAGGCGACGGGTCCACCGCTCTCGTCGCGGGCGATCACGGAGGTGGCCGCGAAGTCACGGCACCACAGCAGGTAGCTGTACGAGGAGTTGAGGTCCAGGACCTCGGAGTCGCGGGCGATGCGCCAGATCGCGGCCCCGTCCTCCACTCGTGGGGTGTCGATGGTGAGGAATTCGCTTCGGGCACTTGCAAAGTCTGCTGGTGCGGCGGTCATGCGAATTTAATTTACCCAGCAAATTCTGAAATTGCATCGACGCAAGGGGTTGGGTGGGGTGGTCCTTTGTGTTATCAGGCGGGCGCGTGCACCGGCGCGATCCGGTCGCGCTTTCTTCCATTTTGGGTGCTATTTATCCGGCATAACAGTCGCGATGTGGAGTCGGTCACAAGGTCGTAACTCTCTGGTGGCGCAACGAAATTGCGTGGATAGAACTCCTGAAAACTTGAGTGTTTAGGGTCCGGGAAAGCGGGCAGAAGAATGCGGGGAGCTGCTCTGAATAAAGCAGCTCCCCGCATTTATGGAATATCGACGTCGGCGGTGCGGATTTACTCGCTCGGCCAGGTTTCCGAAACGGCTTTGCGGGCAGTTTCGAAGTCGACCTGCCGGCCGGCATCGGCCAGCGCCGCCCCCAGAGCCGCGAGCGAGGACTGCACCGCGCCCCGCGTCGCATCCACACCGTAGTGATTGACCCGGATCATCTCCTTGGACAACGCACCCCCGCCCGCGATCAGCGGCAGCGACGGGTCGGCCGCGAGTGCCCGCGCGACCAGCTCGGAGGCGTCGACGCCCGCCGGGGCGCGCAGCGTCGTCGCGACCGGCGCGGCGTCCTTCGCCTCGTGCACATACGGCGACAGACCGCCGCCGAGTGCCACCGCGCCCGCGCGCGTTGCCGCGGCAGCTGCGGCGTGCCGGGCCATCAGCGCATCCAGACCCTCGGCCTCGATCCGCTCCACGCACGCCGCCAGAGCCAGCATCTCCAGCTGGGCGGGGGCGTGCAGCAGCGCCTTGCGGCCGCCGTCGATCCAGCGCTCCTTCCAGTCCAGGAGGGAGAGATAGGAGCGGCGCGGAGCCTGGGGGTTGGCGGCGATCCGCTCCCAGGCCCGCTCGCTCACAGACACCGCCGACACCCCGGCCGGGCCGCCCATCGCCTTCTGCGCGCCGATCACACAGAGGTCGACGCCCCACACGTCCGGCAGCAGCGGCTCGGCGCCCACCGACGCGACGGCGTCCAGCATGAACAGTGCCCCGTGCGAACGGACCACCTCGCCGATCTCGGCGACCGGATTGGTGTTGCCGGTCGCCGCCTCGGCGTGGACCAGGGAGACGAAATCGATCTCCGGGTGCTCGGCCAGAGCCCGCGCGACCTGGTCGGCGGTGACCGCCGTGTGGAACGGAACCGCCAGGTCGACGACGTTGGCTCCGCAGTCCCGCAGCCAGTTACCGAAGGTCTGTCCGTACGGCCCGGTGACGACGTTCAGGGCGGTCGAGCCGGGCCGGGCACCGCCCCGGATGCAGCCTTCGAGGGGGAGCAGCGCCTCGCCCTGCATGATGACGACGTCCTGCTCGGTGGCGAGGAGGCCGGCGACCTGCTTCTCGATGGCCGCGAAATGCGCGGCGGTGAGCGGGGCGAGGTCGAGGAAGGGGTGCGTCACGGTGGTGCTCTCTTCGGATCGGGTCGGTGCGCTGCGGTGCTGCGTACGGACAGTGCTTCCGTCGAAGCGTACCCAGGGCGCCGAGCGGCGCCTCGTACAGTGCTGCTCATGAGTGATCACAGGGCACCGCAGGTGCTGCACGTGAAGGGGCGGGTGCTCGTCGGACCCGAGGACGTCCGGGACGAGCTCTGGGTCGTCGACGGACGGATCTCGTACGGGCGGCCGGCCGGCGCGGACGAGGCGGTGACCGTCACCGGCTGGGCGCTGCCGGGGCTGGTCGACGCCCACTGTCACGTCGGGCTCGACCACCACGGTGCCGTCGACGCGGCGACCAGCGAGAAGCAGGCCATCGCCGACCGGGAGGCGGGTGCGCTGCTGCTGCGGGACGCGGGTTCTCCGTCCGACACCCGGTGGATCGACGACCGCGAGGACCTGCCGAAGATCATCAGAGCCGGACGCCACATCGCCAGGCCCCGCCGGTACACCCGGAACTACGCCCACGAGATCGAGCCGGACGAGCTGGTCGCGTACGTCGCGCAGGAGGCGCGCCGCGGCGACGGCTGGGTGAAGCTGGTCGGCGACTGGATCGACCGGGAGGTGGGCGATCTGGCCGCCTGCTGGCCGCGCGAGGCGGCCCGGGCGGCCATCGCCGAGGCGCACCGGCTCGGCGCCCGGGTCACCGCGCACTGCTTCGCCGAGGACTCGCTGCGCGATCTCGTCGAGGCCGGGATCGACTGCATCGAGCACGCCACCGGGCTGACCGAGGAGACCATTCCGCTCTTCGCCGAGCGCGGTGTCGCGATCGTCCCCACGCTGGTCAACATCGCCACGTTCCCCTCGCTCGCGGCGGGCGGCGACGCCAAGTTCCCCCGCTGGTCGGCCCATATGCGGCGGCTGCACGAGCGGCGTTACGACACCGTGCGCGCCGCGTGCGACGCCGGGGTTCCGGTCTTCGTCGGCACCGACGCGGGCGGGGTGCTCGCCCACGGGCTGGTGGCGGACGAGGTCGCCGAGCTGGTGAAGGCGGGCATCCCGGCCCTGGACGCACTGTCCGCGACGACCTGGGGTGCGCGTCAGTGGCTCGGGCGGCCGGTGCTGGAGGAGGGCGCACCGGCGGACCTGGTGGTGTACGACGAGGACCCGCGGGCGGACGTACGGGTGCTGGCGGCGCCGCGACGCGTGGTGCTGAACGGGCGGGTGATCGGCTGAGGGACGGCTCACGGAGCCGCGTCCCGACCGGGTGTGCCGTGTTGACAGGCAGTTGCCGAATCCCTGCGGTGTCGTTGAAACACGCTTGCGCGCATCCCGGCGCAGTCGGTCTCCGCGCCGTCCGCGCTCAATGGATCGGGTGACTCCGAGGAACGAACGTACCGAGATAATCGAATACAGACGCGGAAACCCCCCTTTGGAGTGAACTCACGTCAGGTGTCTGCCAGTTCACCCTCCGTGCGTAAAGCTTTCGAGGTCGAGGTCACCGGCGCCCGCGATGTCCCCCATTGGACGGCGCCGGTGGCTCCATGTCTCTTGTGGGGGTTCCACCATCTTGAACAGCAACACCTTCCGCCTGGCCGCGCTGGCGGTCGCCGCAGCTCCCGTCGCCCTGCTGGTCGCCGTCCCGGCGCAGGCCGCCACCGCGACCACCACGACCACGGGCGACGGGAAGGCGAGCGCGGTCGTGCTCCGTACCGCACTCGACGTCTCGCTCCTGAACAAGACGATCAATGTGCCGCTCAAGGCCACGCTCAATGAAGTGCAGGCACCCGCCAGCGCCGACAAGACCGCGCTGAGCGTGCGGCTCGACGGGGTGGACGACGGACGGCCGTTCAGCGTGCTGAGCGCCGATGTGGCCACCGCCAGGGCGACCGTCGGCAAGCACAGGGCCGAGGGTTACAGCAATCTCGCGAAGGCCCGGCTCCATGTGCCCGGACTGCCGCTGCTCTCGCTGATCGAGGTCGAGAAGGTCACCTCGAAGGCGGTCTGCGAGGTGGGCAGGAAGCCGGTCGCCGAGTCGAACGTGCTGGGGCATGTGTCGGTCCTCGGCAAGCGGATCACCCTCACCGCGGGCGGCACCACACAGGTGCGGGTGCCGGGCGTCGGAGAGGTGACCCTCGACCTGTCGAAGACGCACACCACCTCGCGCACCGCAGCGGCGGCCGCGCTTCAGCTGAAGGTCTCGGTCAACCCGCTCAAGCTGAATGTCGCCGATGTGCAGGGTGAGGTCACGCTCGCCGAGGCGACCTGCGAGACGCCGAAGGCGACTGGAGGCGGCGACAACGGCGGTTCCGGCAACGGCGGTTCCAGCGACGGCGGTTCCGGCAACGGCGGAACGAGTGGCGGAGGCACCTCCGGCAGCGGTGGCTCCAGCGACGGCGGCAGCACGTCCGGCAGCACGGCCGGCGGTGACGGCGGCAATGTGAAGCCCCAGACCGGCACCGGCCACGCCCCGTCCGTCGACTCCAACCTCGCGGAAACGGGCGGCAGCTCCACGACGCCGTACATCGCGGGCGGCGCGGCCTTGCTGCTGGCGGTGGGCGCCGGGGCGATGGTCGTGGCCAGGCGCCGCGCCCAGGCCTGACCCCCTCCCAAGGCCCGAGGGGGGGTAGGCCGTAGGCCAGGAGGGGAGCGGGGAGCGGTGTTCGCGTGAGGGAACGCCGCTCCCCATCCGCGTGACGGAACGCCGTTCCCGTGAGCGTGAGGAACGCCGCCCTCCGTCCGCGTGGGACGGAGCGCGGCCGTCCCGTCAGCGTGTGACCGCGGTCAGCGTCTGCAGCGCCTGATCGAGCGCCTGCAGGAAGCGGTTGGTCGTCGCACGGTCGCGTACCGCCAGCCGCAGCCACTGCGGACCGAGCCCCGGAAACGTATCTCCACGCCGCACCGCGAACCCCAGAACCCGCAACCGCTCCCGTACCTCGATGGCCCCCTCCAGTCGCACCAGGACGAACGATCCCTCGGCCGGTTCCGCCACCCGCACTTCGGTGAACTCCCTGAGCCCCGCGACCAGATGGGCCCGGTCCACCGCGATCCGCTCCGCCGCGGCAGCCGCCTCCGCCAGGGCCCGCGGCTCCATGCACGCCTCGGCCGCCGCCAGCGCCGGGGACGACACCGGCCACAGTGGCTGCGCCTCCTCCAGCGCGCGGATCGTCTCCGGGGCGGCCAGTACGTAACCGATCCGCAGCCCCGCGAGCCCCCAGGTCTTGGTGAGGCTGCGCAGCACGACGAGCCCCGGGATGTCCGTACGCCCGCACAGCGCCTCGCGCTCGCCCGGCACCGCGTCCATGAACGCCTCGTCGACCACCAATGTCCGCCCGGGGCGCGCCAGTTTCTCCAGCGCGGCCACCGGATGCAGGACCGACGTGGGGTTGGTCGGATTGCCGACCACCACCAGATCCGCGTCCTCGGGCACGGCCGCCGGGTCCAGCCGGAAACCGTCCTCGGCCGACAGCAGCACCCTGCGCACCTCGTGCCCGGCCGCACGGAGCGCCGACTCGGGCTCGGTGAACTGCGGATGGATCACGACCGGACGGCAGGCCGGCAGCGCCCGTGCGATCAGCACGAACGCCTCCGCCGCACCCGCCGTCAGCAGCACGCGCTCCACCGGCAGCCCGTGCCGGACCGCGACCGCCGCCCGCGCCGGACGGCCGTCCGGGTAGGCGGCGAGCATGCCCAGCGACGCGGCTATCCGCGCCTTCAGCCAGGCCGGGGGCGTATCGGCCCGTACGTTGACGGCGAGATCGGTCAGATCCCGGCCCCGTCCCCGTACTTCCGCGTCACCGTGGTGCCGCAGATCGTGCGTGCCCGCGCCTGTCGCAGCGGGTCTTTCAGTGGGAGTGTGCATGACCGCCATGGGGGTGGTGGTGATGGCCGTCGTCGTCCGGGTGGAAGTGCGGCTGCTGTGGCAGCCCCACCTTGTCCTCGAAGCCCGGCAGCGAGATCCGGTACACGCATGAGTCGCAGTTCATCCGCAGATCGCCCTTGACGGCCTCCCGGTAGCGCTCCATGACCAGGTCGTACAGTTCCTCGGCCGCACCGATGACCTCGGCCGAGCGGACATCGAGCTCCGGGTGGGCGGCGGCCCACTCCTCGGTCTGATGACGCACCCGGTCCGGCAGGATGCCGGTGAAGAGGAAGTACGGCAGAACGACTATGCGCCCGGCACCCAGCTTCACGCAACGGTCGAGACCGGACGGTACGTTCGGCGCCGCGAGCGAGACGAACGCCGTCTCCACCCCCGCGTAACCACGGCCCTCCCAGAACAGCCGCGCCGCCTTGTACACCTCGGCGTTGGCGTCCGGGTCGGTCGAACCGCGCCCGACCAGTAGCACCGTCACCTCGGACCGGTCGGTGTCGCCCAGCACCGCGTCGACCCGGCGCTCCAGCACCTTCAGCAGCGCCGGGTGCGGGCCGAGCGGACGGCCATAGGTGTACGAGATGCCGGGGTGGCGCTCCTTCTCACGGGCCAGCGCCGCCGGAATGTCCCCCTTGGCATGCCCGGCCGACACCAGCATCAGCGGCACGGCGGCGAAGCGCTCGACGCCGCGCTCCACCAGCTCGGTCACGGCGTCGCCGAGCGGCGGCGGGGACAGCTCGATGAAGCCGCCCGCGACGGGCAGTTCGGAGTGGCGCCTGCCCAGCTCGGTCACGAAGTCACGGAACGCCGCGGCCCCGCCCTCGTCCCTGGTGCCGTGGCCGGCGATGAGCAGTGCGGGCTGGGTGGACGGGGTGGTCACAGGTTCTCCTCGGTGTTCGTGGTGGGTACGGGGTGGTACAGCAGGGCATTGAGAGCCGCGGCGGCGACGGCCGAGCCGCCCTTCTCGGACACATTGCTCACGGCGGGCAGACCGCTCTCGCGCAGCGCCGCCTTCGACTCGGTCGCGCCGACGAAACCGACCGGCAGCCCGATGACGAGCACGGGCGCGGCATCGAGGACGAGCAGTTCCTCCAGCGCGGTCGGCGCATTGCCGATCACCCAGATCGCACCGGGCCCGACCTGCTCGTACGCGAGCCGGATCGCATGTGCAGAACGGGTCAGCCCCAGGCCGGACCTGGCCTCCTTCAGACGGCACACGGTCTCGCGACGGGTGATGCCCGCCGCGACCATCTCCACATCGGTGACGACCGGCACACCGGCGTGCAGCGCCGCATGCGCGACGACGAGCGACTCCTCGTCGCAGACCAGGTCCGTCGCGTACTCCAGGTCCGCCGCCGAGTGAATGACCCGCTCCACGACGGCCCGGGTCAGCGGTGCGAAGCGCGAGGTGTCCAGGCGGGTGCGCAGCCGCCGGAACGACTCCTGCTCGATGGGGTGAACGGTTCTCTCCCAGGGCCGGTTCATTCGGCTCCCTCCCGCGCAGGGGCCGTGGTGGCCGACTGCCAGCGGTAGCCGCGCGGTGTCACCATGCGGCCCGCGATCTCCCTGGTGGCCGTGTTGCCGACCGTCACGACCGTCATCATGTCCACCGTCGCCGGGTCCAGACCGGCGAGCGAGGTCACCCGGCTGCTCTCGTCCGGGCGCGAGGCATTGCGTACGACACCGACCGGTGTCGCCGCCTCCCGGTGCTCGGACAGGATCGAGAGGGCCTTCGGGAGCTGCCAGTCGCGGCCCCGGCTGCGCGGGTTGTAGAACGTCACGATGATGTCGGCCTCGGCCGCGGCCCGTACCCGACGCTCGATGATCTCCCACGGCGTGTGCAGATCGGAGAGGCTGATCGACACATGGTCGTGGCCCAGCGGGGCGCCCAGGATCGCGGCAGCCGCCAGCGCGGCCGTCACACCCGGCACACCCACCACATCGATATCGGCGCCGGCCTCGGCGAGCGCGGGCGACGCCATCGCGTACACGCCCGCGTCACCGCTGCCGATCAGCGCCACCGCATGCCCCTTGCGCGCCTCGGCGACCGCCGTACGAGCCCGCGCCTCCTCGGCGCCGAGCCCCGACTCCAGGATTGTGGTGCCGGGCCGCAGCAGGTCCCTGATCTGGTCGACGTACTGATCGAGCCCGACCAGCACCGAGGCCCGCCGCAGCTCCTCGCGGGCGCGCGGGGTCAGCAGATCGCGCGCACCCGGGCCGAGACCGACGACGGCCAGGCGCCCACGCGGGCTGCGGCGCACCACCGCACACGTGGCCATCGCGGCCCGCCCCTCGGGGCCGGAGGGGGGCCACCCCCTCGACTTCCGCTTCGGCACAAGGAGTTCGCCCCCCTCGGCGAGCGCGGCGGCCTCCGCGACGGAGGGCGTTCCGACGGCGGCGAGCGGCGCGCCCGACGGATTGGGCACCTCGATACGGGCCAACTCGTCGGCGGCGTACGTCCGCAGCCGTACGCCGAGCTGCGAGGCCGCGGCGACGATTCCCGGCTCGTCCGCCTTGGCGTCGACCGTCACCAACTCCGCGATGCTCAGCGGCGACAGCCCGGCCTCGCGCAGGGTGTCCTGGATCAGCCCGACGATCTCCTCGACCGGCGCGCCCTTGGACGCGCCGACCCCGACAGCGAGCGACGCGGGTCGCAACACGGCCGCCCGCGCCCCGAGTTCGATGATCCGGTCGCCGACATGCAGCACAGCCAGGCCCTCGGCACCGGGGGACACATTCGGCGGCAACGGGGGCAACGGCCACACCGCATCCGCCCGCAGCTCCACCCGCGCCCCGTCGAGCATCGCGCGCGACACCCCCGCCACGTCGCCCTCCACGGGGAGGCCCAGCATGTCCAGCCCCGGTACTCCCGCCGCGTCCGTCGCCGTCGTCACGACCGGCGTCGCGCCCAGCACGTCACCGACCGCCCCGGCCAGGGCGTTCGCCCCGCCGCCGTGCCCGCCGAGCAGCGCCACCGCATGGCGCCCCGCCTCGTCGACACAGACCACACCCGGGTCCGAGGACTTGCCCGAAAGCAGCGGCGCGAGCAGCCGCACCACGGCCCCCGTCGCCAGGAAACACACCAGCTGCTCGCACTCGGCGAACGCCCGCTGCACGGCCTCACGCACCGGTCCCTCGTAGACCACGGTGCGGCCTGGCCAGGCCGCGGCCAGCCGGTCGCGGGCGACGGTGCCCGCCGCCGTGGCGGAGATCAGGCCGATCACTGGGTTGCTCCTTCACTTGCACGGACCGCGGGGCGGGTGCCCCACAGCAGAAAGACCGGGTTGGTCGCGGCGAGCCGCGTCACCTCACCGGGCAGCGGCGCCAGCCGGGAGGACTGCAGCAGTACGCCCTCCGGCACGAGTCCGGCACCGGCCAGCGCCGCGCGGACCTCCGGCACCCGGTCCAGCGCGGCCAGCGCCACCACCACCGAGCGCCGCGCCCGCCGGGCGCACGCCGTCACGATGGCGGGCAGCTCACGCCCGCCGCCCCCGATGAACACCGCGTCCGGGTCGCCCAGTCCGTCGAGCACAGCGGGTGCGCAGCCGTGCACCGCACGGACGCACACCGCGTGCGCGACCGCGTTCGCCCTGATCCGCTCGACCCCGTCCGAGGTCTTCTCCACGGCGACGACGGCCGCGCCGAGCCGCGCGCACTCCACCGCGACCGAACCCGAACCCGCACCGATGTCCCACACCAGGTCACCGGTGCGCGGCCCCAGCCGGGCCAGCGCAAGCGCTCGCACCTCGAACTTGGTGATCATCGAATCGCGGTGCTCGAACTCCGCCTCGTCCAGCGCCCACCGGCCGGGCCCGGCGGGCGCTCCCGCGACGGTGCGTACCGGGGAGAGCACCCGGGACTCGTCCAGACACAGCACCACACTCACCGGATCCGGCCAGTCGCGGGCCGCCGCATCGGCCGGAGTCAGCCGCTCGACGTGCTCCCGCTCCGGATCGCCGAGAGCCGTCGCCACGACCAGGGTGCGCCCCCCGGCTCCGTGCACCAGCCCGGCCGCCAGCTGACCGGGCCCGGCGCCGGGCCCGGTCAGGACGGCCACTTTCGGGTGCGCCAGACATACGTTCACCGCGGTCCGCGGGTCGCGGCCGTGCGCACTGACCACGACCGCGTCGTCCCACGCCAGCCCGAGCCGGGCGAACGCGACCGCGACGGACGGCGAACCCGGCCGCACATCGAGCGCACTCGCCCCGAAACGCTCAGCCAGCACCCGTACGATCCCGAAGAATCCGGGATCGCCGGAGGCCAGCACGACCACCCGCGCCCCGACGCCGTGCGCATGCTCCGCGATCCGGTCGAGTGCGGGCGCCAGAGGACCGAGCACGATGCGCTCGACCTGCTCCGGCAGCCTCGCGGCCTCCAGATGACGCCGGGCGCCGACCACCAACGTGGCCACGGCCAGCGCGTCCTGGGCATCGGGACCGAGCGGCGCGCCCGTCCCCGTACCGAAGACTCGGATCATGAGCCGGACCGCTGGGCGCGCAGCTCGGCCCGCGCCGCCTTGTCGGCCTTGCGGAAACCGTGGAAGTGCCCCGGGTGGTAGAGGTGCGAACGCGTCCCCGAAGCCGAAAGCGCCGGGCCGACCAGGAAGAGGGTGTGCTTCCAGAGCTTGTGCTCCTTGACCGTCTCCTCCAGGGTCTCGATCGTGCAGTGCAGGATCAGCTCCTGCGGCCAGGTCGCCTGGTACGCGATCACGACCGGCGTCGATGTCGGATAGCCGCCCTCCAGCAGCTCCTGGGTGAGCTGCCCGGACCGGGCCGCCGAGAGGAACAGCGCCATCGTCGTGCCGTGACGCGCGAATTCCCGTACCTCCTCGCCCGGCGGCATCGGCGTCTTGCCGCCACCCAGACGCGTCAGGATCACGGACTGTGCGACCTCCGGAATCGTCAGCTCCCGCTGTGCGATCGCGGCGACGGCCGAGAACGACGACACCCCCGGCACGATCTCGACCGCGACCCCCAGCCCGGCACACCGGTCGACCTGCTCCTGCGTGCCGCCCCACAGTGCCGGGTCGCCGGAGTGGATACGGGCCACCTTCAACCCCTCGGCTGCCGCACGTTCGTACACGCCGACGACCTGCTCCAGCGACATCTGCGCCGAGTCGAGGATCTCCGCGCCCTCCCGGGCATGCTCCAGGATCTCCGGCTGCACCAGGCTCGCCGCCCAGATAACGATGTCGGCATCCGCGATGGCCCGCGCCGCCCGGAAGGTCAGCAGATCGGCGGCGCCCGGGCCGGCACCGACGAACGTCACTCGGCCGTGGGTGGGCGCGGCGACCGCGCCGGCTGCGTCGACTGCTTCGGACATGGGACAGGGTCCTTTCGAAAAGGGGGAAAACAGGACAGAGGGGTGAGGTGGACGCCCTGGCGCCGCTCGTGGGCGCGGCGACGACGCTGCTGTTCACCCCTTCCGGAGGAACTCCTCGGCTGCTACCTCGGCTTCTTCGGCGGCGCACTGCTCCAACCGGCCGCCGCCGAGATCCTCCCCGAGGCACTCCACGCACACCCGGCACGCTCCGCGCTGCTGCGCACGGCGGCCGGGGTGGGCTTCATCCGGCTGGTGGTGGGCATCGCGGACGGCTGGTGGTGGGCGTCGCGGACCGACCACCGCGCCGCACCCGGGCGCCTCACAACTTCCCGCCCCGCCCGCCGTCGCGCGGTGCGGGCGCGATCAGCGTCGACAGATACGGCAACGGCCCCTCGGCCAGCTCCGCCGCCGGCCGGATCGACTCCTCGGGCAGCCCGAGTGCCGAACCCCACACCGCGTCCTCGGTGCGCCCCGTCTCACGCAGCGCCGTGGCCACCTCCGCGGCCAGCCGCCCGAACTTGTACGCGACGACCGTGCCGGGACCTTCCAGGGCCTCCTTGAGTACCGCGGCCCCGGCGGTCACCGGCACCAGCGTCAACGGCTCCGTGCCCTCCGTCAGCACCGCACCGCTGCGCGCGGCCAGATCCTGCATCGCCGTGATCCCCGGCACGGTCTTCACGGCCGTACCCGGCAGCAGCTCACCTATCGTGTGCGCGAGATACGTGAACGTCGAGTACACATTGGGGTCGCCGATCGTCGCGAACGCCACCGAACCATGCGCACGCAGCAGCTCCGCGACCCGCTCACCCGCGGCGTCCCACGCCGCCTCCCGACGCGCCCGGTCCGTCCGCTCGTTCAGCGCGAACACCACACGTACGACCTTGTCGGCCGCCACGTAGTGCAGCACGGTCGCCTCGGCCCGCCCCCGCTCACCGGTGTCCATCACCGGCACGACGACGACCGCGGCATCACGCAGCGCGTTCACGCCCTTGACGGTCACCAGCTCCGGGTCACCGGGCCCGACACCGACGCCGACCAGCCTGCTCGTACCGTGACCGTGGTTCATCCCTTGCACCTCTCAACGAATCGGCGGGCCATACCGGGCGCCGAAGCCCAGTGCGTATGCAGATAACTCGCGTGCACGCCCCGCTGTACGAACCCCTCCACGCGCCGCTCCGGCTGGTGCAGGCCCCACGCCGGTTCGGCCCCGGCGCCGGGCCGCAGCACGGTCCGGTGGAACTCGTGCCCGCGCACCCGAGTCCCGGGCGCCGCCAGCACACTGTCGGAGACCGCCACTGCCTCCCGGTATCCGAGCGTCAGCTGCCCGGACATCTGCCCCTCGGCATCGAGGACCCCGCACATCGGCAGCCCGTCGAGCGAACGCGCCAGATACAGCAGCCCCGCACACTCGGCAGCCACCGGAGCCCCGGACTCCACCAGTTCGACGACGGCCCTGCGCAGCGCCGCGTTGGCGGACAGCTCGCAGGCGTACACCTCCGGAAAGCCCCCACCGATGACCAGCCCCCGCGTCCCCTCGGGCAACGCCTCGTCCCGCAACGGATCGAACGGCACGACTTCGGCCCCGGCGGCGGCAAGCAGTTCGGTGTGCTCGGCGTAGGAAAAGGTGAACGCGGCCCCGGCCGCAACGGCGACCCTCTTCAGCCCCGCCTGCGCTCTCACTCCTGGGGCGGGCAGCGGAACCGACCCACCGCGGGCGCCGACCACCGCCCCCACCGCATCCCACACCTCACCCGGCACCGCGGGCGCCGACCGCGCCAACGCCATGAGCGCGTCCAGGTCACACCCCGCCCGCACCTGGTCCGCCATCGCCGCGACAGCGTCCACCGCGTCGCCCCGCCGCTCGGCCACCGGCACCAGTCCCAGATGCCGCGACGGCACAGCCACCTGCTCGGCCCGCCGCAACACCCCCAGCACCGGCACACCCGACTCGTCCAACGCCTCCCGCAACAGCACCTCGTGCCGCTGCGAGCCGACCTTGTTCAGGATCACTCCGCCGATCCGCACCTGTGGATCCCACGAGGCGAAGCCGTGCACCAGCGCGGCCACGGACCGTGACTGCGACGACGCGTCGACGACCAGCACCACGGGCGCCCGCAGCGCCTTCGCGACCTGCGCGGTCGACGCCAGCTCCCCCTGTCCCGACGCCCCGTCGTACAGCCCCATCACACCCTCGACGACCGCCAGATCGCAGCCGAGCGCACCGTGCGCGAACAGCGGAGCGACCAGCTCCAGGCCGCACATGTACGCGTCGAGATTGCGCCCCGGCCGCCCCGTGGCCAGCGTGTGATAGCCGGGATCGATGTAGTCGGGCCCGACCTTGTGCGCGGACACGGTGAGACCCCGCCCCGCGAAGGCCGCCATCAGCCCCGTGGCAACGGTGGTCTTGCCGCTGCCCGACGAGGGCGCGGCAATCACCAGACGCGGAACGTACACCGCAGGCCCCTCACCATTCGATGCCCCGCTGACCCTTCTGACCGGCATCCATCGGGTGCTTGACCTTCGACATGTCGGTCACCAGATCGGCGGCCTCCACCAGCTTCTCGGGCGCGTTGCGCCCCGTGATGACCACATGCTGCGTACCGGGACGACTGCGCAGCACCTCGATCACCTCGTCGGTGTCGACCCAGCCCCAGTGCATCGGGTACGCGAACTCGTCGAGGACGTACAGCCGGTACGTCTCGGCAGCCAGGTCGCGCTTGACCTGTTCCCAGCCCTCGCGCGCCGCCTCCTCGTTGTTCAGCTGCTTGTCGCGCTGCACCCACGACCAGCCCTCGCCCATCTTGTGCCAGGCGACGGACCCGCCCTCACCGCTCGCCCCGAGGACCTTCAGCGCGTTCTCCTCGCCGACCTTCCACTTCGCCGACTTGACGAACTGGAAGACCCCGATCGGCCACCCCTGATTCCAGGCGCGCAGCGCGAGCCCGAAGGCCGCCGTCGACTTTCCCTTTCCGATGCCGGTGTGCACCACCAGCAGGGGGCGGTTGCGGCGCTGGCGGGTGGTGAGCCCGTCGTCCGGCACGGTGGTCGGCTGTCCCTGCGGCATTACGCGGCCCTCCTGCTGCTTGCCTGAACGTCCTTGACGAGCCCGGCGATCGAGTCGGCCCGCAGTTCGTCGAGCGTGACGGCACTGCCCCCGAGATCGCGCGCGAGGCTTCCCGCAAGTCCGAGCCGTACGGGCCCCGACTCGCAGTCCACGACGACGGACGCGGTGCCTTCGACCTCGTGCAGCCGCGCCGCCCGCGACGCCAGCGCCACCGGCTCGGGCCCCCCGGTCGCCCGTCCGTCGGTCACCAGGACCAGCAACGGCCGCCGCGACGGATCACGCAGCCGCTCCACCCGCAGCACCTCATGGGCCTTCAACAGCCCGGCCGCGACGGGGGTACGCCCACCGGTCGGCAACATCTCCAGCCGCGCCGCCGCGGCGTCCACCGACGACGTCGGGGGCAGCACCACCTCGGCATCCTTGCCCCGGAAGGTGATCAGCCCGACCTTGTCCCGCCGCTGATACGCGTCCAGCAGCAGCGAAAGGACCGCACCCTTCACGGCACTCATCCGCTGTTGGGCAGCCATCGATCCGGAGGCATCCACCACGAAGAGAACGAGGTTTCCCTCGCGCCCCTCCCGCGTGGCCTGCCGCAGATCGTCCCGCCGGACCACCAGCCCCCGCCCCGACCGGCCCCGCGCCCGCTGATGCGGCGCGGCGGCCTGCACGGTCGCGGCCAGGTGCAGCTTGGTCAGGGCGCCCTGCGGGCGCCGCGCACCGGTCGTACGCCCGTGCTCGGTACGCGCCCGGGACCGCCGCCCCGCCGCGCCCTCGCCCAGACCGGGCACGCTCAGCATCTTCGTGCGGAACGGCTCGGTGGCGCGCACGGGCTGCTGTTCACCGGCCCCGGAGGACCGCCCCTGTCCCTGCTCCTGTCCCTGCTCGGGAACGGACTGCGCGGGCGTGTCGCCGGCCTCGTCCTCGGGCCGCGGCGGCGTGTCGGGTCCGTCGCCCCGCGGGGGACGGCCGCCGCCACCGGGGCCGTCCGGGTCCGGGTCGTCGTCCTCGCCGCTGTTCTGCTCCAGCGTGTCGTCGAGCTTGTCCTCGTCCAGGCCCGGCGCGTCGAAGGGGTTGCGCCGACGCCGGTGGGGGAGCGCGAGCAGGGCGGCCTGCCGCACGTCCTCGGCCAGTACATCCGTACGGCCCGCCCAGGCGGCCAGCGCGGTGGCCGTCCGCGCCATCACGATGTCGGCACGCATCCCGTCGACCTCGAACGCGGCGCAGGTCGCCGCGATCTGCCGCAACGCCCCGTCTCCGAGGCGCACTTCGGGGAGCAGGGCCCGCGCGGCGACGATCCGGGCGCGCAACGCGCCTTCCTCACCGGCCCACGTGGCGGCGAACCCCGCCGGATCGTCGTCGTACGCGAGGCGTCGCCGCACGACCTCGACCCGCTGATCGGTCTCGCGGGACGCGGCGACCTCGACGGTCAGCCCGAATCGGTCGAGCAACTGCGGTCGCAGTTCCCCCTCTTCGGGGTTCATCGTCCCCACGAGCAGGAAGCGCGCGGCATGCCGTACGGAGACGCCTTCGCGCTCCACGTACGACGCACCCATGGCAGCCGCGTCCAGTAGCAGGTCCACGAGGTGGTCGTGGAGCAGGTTGACCTCGTCGACGTACAGAATCCCGCGATGCGCATCGGCGAGCAGCCCAGGTTCGAAGGCCTTCACGCCCTCGGCGAGCGCCCGCTCGATGTCGAGCGCCCCGACGAGCCGGTCCTCGGACGCACCGACGGGCAGCTCCACCATCCGCGCATCCCGCGACACGCCGGTCCCAGCCTCGTGCGGGCCATCGGGACACGCCGGATCGGGCAACGCCGGGTCGCACGAGAACCGGCACCCGGCTACGACGGGAACCTCCGGCATGAGCGCGGCGAGCGCACGCACGGCGGTGGACTTGGCGGTGCCCTTCTCGCCGCGTACCAGCACGCCGCCGACGGCGGGCGAGACGGCGTTGAGCAGCAGTCCGAGCCGGAGATCGTCCTGCCCGACGATGGCGGTGAAAGGGTAAGGCGTGCTCATGCAGTGATCACTCCTTCGGGTGAGGTGGCGCAGAGCGGGGCACACTCTGGCCGAAGCCAGGCCATGGCCGAGGTGTGCTCCCCGCGTGCGCGGGGATGGCCCGTTCTCGTACATCCAGTCGTGGACGACGCCTGCTTGCTCCCCGCGCACGCGGGGATTTCCGATGCGCTCACGCGTCCCCCTCCAGATCTCCCTCAAGTTCGAGGTAGGTCGCCCGGAGCCGGTCCAGAGTCTCCTGGTCCGGCTCCGCCCACAGCCCGCGGTCCGCCGCTTCCAGCAGCCGCTCGGTGACGCCCCTCAGCGCCCACGGATTGGACCGCGTCATAAAGTCCCGGTTCTCCGGCGAGAACACGTACTCCGATGCAAGCCGCTCGTACATCCAGTCGTCGACGACCCCCGCCGTGGCGTCGTAGCCGAAGAGGTAGTCCACGGTCGCGGCCATCTCGAAGGCGCCCTTGTACCCGTGGCGCCGCATGGCAGCCATCCACCGCGGATTCACCACCCGCGCCCGGAACACCCGGTGCGTCTCCTCGCCCAGCGTCCGCGTCTTCACCTGGTCCGGCGTGGCGCTGTCGCCGACGTACGCCTCGGGCGACTCGCCGGTCAGATGGCGCACCATGGCGACCATGCCGCCGTGGTACTGGAAGTAGTCGTCGGCGTCGACCAGATCGTGTTCCCTGGTGTCGACGTTCTTCGCCGCCACCGCGATCCGCCGGAACGCCGTCTCCATGTCCCCGCGCGCCGCCCGCCCGTCGAGCCCGCGCCCGTACGCGTAACCGCCCCAGACCGCGTACACCTCGGCCAGATCCGCGTCCGACCGCCAGTTCCGCGCGTCGATCAGCGGCAGCAGTCCCGCACCGTACGCCCCCGGCTTGGACCCGAAGATGCGTGCCGTGGCCCGACGACGGTCGCCGTGCTCGGCGGTGTCCTCATCGGCGTGCGCCCGTACGTAGTTGGCGTCGGCGGGCTCGTCCAGCTCCGCGACCGTCCGTACCGCGTCGTCGATCAGCCCCACCACATGCGGGAACGCGTCCCGGAAGAATCCGGAAATCCTGACCGTCACGTCGATCCGTGGCCGCCCCAACTCGCTCAGCGGCACGATCTCGAACCCGGTCACCCGCCGCGACGCGTCGTCCCACACCGGCCGGCAGCCGAGCAGCGCCAGGATCTCCGCGATGTCGTCGCCCTGGGTGCGCATGGCGGAGGTGCCCCACACGGTCAGGCCGACCGACTTCGGGTAGTCGCCCGTGTCGGCGAGATACCGGGCGATCAGGGAGTCGGCGAGCGACTGCCCGACCTCCCACGACAGCCGGGACGGAATCGCCTTCGGGTCCACCGAGTAGAAGTTGCGCCCGGTCGGCAGCACATTGACGAGCCCGCGCGTGGGCGAGCCCGACGGGCCGGCCGGCACGAAACCGCCGTCCAGCGCCCGCAGAATGTGATCGATCTCGTCCGTCGTCCGGGCAAGGCGCGGCACGACCTCCTCGCACGCGAAGCCCAGCACGGCCACCGCATCCGGGAGTTCGAAGCCCAGCACGTCCTGGACCAGCCCCGCCGCAGCCGCGATGTCCCAGCCGCGCTCCTCCATGCCCTCCGCGAGGCGGCGGCACAGCCGCTCCAGCAGGTCGATCGCGTCCGCACCGGTGCGCGCCGGGCCGTCGACCAGTTCGGTCAGCTCGACCGGAACCTTCACCGCGGCGCCCGGCTCGGCCAGCAGCTCCTTCTCGCTGAGCCCGAAGTGCTCGGCGATCGACGCACGCAGCCCCGGGAGCGCGTTCGCTGTTCCGCCCCACACCTGGGAGGCGCGCAGCACGGCCAGCACCAGATTGACCCGTGCCTCGTCGACCGGACCGCCGCCCAGGATGTGCAGGCCGTCCCGGATCTGGACGTCCTTGATCTCGCAGAGGTAGCCGTCGATGTGCATGACGAACGAATCGAAGTCGTCGTCGCCGGGCTGTTCGTCGACATGGAGGTCGTGATGCAGCTCGGCGGCCTTCACCAGCGTCCAGATCTGCGCCCGCACCGACGGAGCCTTCGTCGGGTCGAGATCGCTGACCAGCGCGTACTCGTCGAGCAGCTGCTCCAGCTTGGCCAGGTCGCCGTAGGTGTCGGCGCGCGCCATCGGCGGCACCAGATGGTCCACCACCGTGGCGTGCCCACGTCGCTTGGCCTGGGTGCCCTCGCCCGGGTCGTTGACGATGAACGGGTAGATCAGCGGCAGTTCGCCGAGAACGGCATCGGGGCCGCAACCGGCGGAGAGGCCGAGGCCCTTGCCCGGCAGCCACTCCATCGTGCCGTGCTTGCCCATGTGGACGACGGCATCCGCGCCGAAAGAGTTCTCCAGCCAGCGGTACGTCGCCATGTAGTGGTGGGACGGCGGCATGTCCGGGTCGTGGTAGATCGCGATCGGGTTCTCGCCGAAGCCGCGCGGCGGCTGGATCAGCACCACCACATTGCCGAACCGGAGCGAGGCGAGGACGATTTCGTCCCCGTCCACGTACAGCGAACCCGGCGGCTCGCCCCAGTGCTCCAGCATCGAGTCGCGCAGTCCCGGCTCCAGCTTGTCGAACCAGGCCCGGTAATCGGCGAGCGGCACACGCGCGGGGGCTGCCGCGAGCTGCTCCTCGGTCAGCCACTCCACGTCGTGGCCACCGGCGTTGATGAGACGGTGGATGAGCTCGTCACCGTTGTCGGGGTGCCCGTCGACTCCGTAGCCGGCGTCGCGCAGGGCGTCCAGGACCCGTACCGCGGATGCGGGCGTGTCCAGGCCGACGGCGTTGCCGACGCGCGAGTGCTTGGTCGGGTAGGCGGTGAAGACGAGGGCGAGCTTCTTCTCGGCGTTCGTCTTGTGCTTGAGAGCGGCGTGGCGCACCGCGATTCCGGCGACGCGTGCGGCCCGTTCGGGGTCGGCGCGGTACACCGGTACGTCGTCGGGGCCCTGCTCCTTGAAGGAGAACGGGACGGTGATCAGGCGGCCGTCGAACTCGGGAATCGCGACCTGCATCGCGGCATCCATGGGGGAGAGCGCGGCGTCCGACGCGTCCCACGCCGCGCGCGCGGAGGTCAGGCACAGGCCCTGCAGCACAGGGACGTTCAGATCGGCGAGCGCGCCGATGTCCCAGGCCTCGTCGTCGCCGCCGGCGGAGGCGTCCGACGCACGGGTGCCGCCTGCCGCGAGTACGGTGGCGACCAGGGTGTCGGCCCTGCCGAGCAGTTCGTAGAGACCGGCGTCCGCGCCGCGCAGCGAACCGCAGTACACGGGCAGCGCGTTGGCGCCACGGGCCTCGACGGCGTCGCAGAGTACGTCCACGAACGAGCTGTTCCCGGACAGCTGGTGCGCCCTGTAGAAGAGCACGCCGACGGTCGGGCGGCCCTCGACGAACTCGCGGCTGCCGTGCAGACCCCACTCGGGCATCTTCTGCGGCTCGGCGAAGCCGTGGCCGGTCAGCAGGACGGTGTCGGAGAGGAAGCGGGCCAGTTCGACGAGGTTTCCGGGGCCGCCCTCCACGAGGTAGCGCAGCGCCTCGGCGACAACACCGGCGGGCACGGACGACTCGGCCATCAGCTCCGCGTCCGGCACGGCCTCGCCGCCCAGCAGCACGGTCGGGATGCCGGACGCCTTGAGGACGGCCAGCC
This sequence comes from Streptomyces sp. NPDC002785, assembly GCF_040295565.1. Classification (NCBI taxonomy): domain Bacteria; kingdom Bacillati; phylum Actinomycetota; class Actinomycetes; order Kitasatosporales; family Streptomycetaceae; genus Streptomyces; species Streptomyces sp. NPDC002785. The sequence goes on from NZ_JBEOVN010000019.1 coordinate 37,158, forward strand.
CGTCCTCCCAGGCCCGCTTGCCGCCGAGGAGACGGACGACGGCGACGCAGGAGCCCTCGATCAGCGCGGGGAGTTCCTCGTGGGCGTCGACGCGGGTGGGGTTGCCGATCCGGTACGGCGCGCCGGAGGCGCGCGCGGCGAGGAGGTCCGTGTCGGCGGTCGACAGCAACAGCACAGTGCTCATAGGGGCGTTCATGCGCGTGCTCCAGGTGCTCCGGGGGCGATGAAGGGAAGTCCTGACGGTGCGCCCGACTCGATGAGCCGCAGCAGTGCGTCGGTGTCCGCGTGTTCTTCGATGAGGTCGCCGAGGCGGTCGAGCTGTTCCTCGCGCAGCGCGGCGAAGTCGGTGTCGGGAGCGGGGACGAAACGCCGGCCGGCCGCCCGCGCGACCTCGGCCAGGAAACGGCGGCGGAATTCGTCGCTCTCCAGCGAGCCGTGCCAGTGGGTGCCCCACACGGCGCCGACCCGGCAGCCGTCCAGGCTGCGCCCTCGGCCGTCGGAGATGAACCCTTCCCCGCCGCGTACGTCTGCGACGCCGTGATGGATCTCGTACCCCTCGACAGCGGCGCCGAGCGCCTCGCCGACGGGGCGGGCGAGGGTCTTCTCGTGGTCGAAGCGGATGCGTACGGGCAGCAGGCCGAGGCCGTCGACGTGCCCGGCCCTCGACTCGACCTCGTCCTCGATGTGTTCGCCGAGGATCTGGAAGCCGCCACAGATGCCGAGGACCGGCCGGCCCTCGGCGGCGCGCCGTACCAGGGCGTCGGCGAGGCCGCGCTCGCGCATCCAGGCCAGTGCCTTCACGGTGCCGCGGGTGCCCGGCACGATGACGAGGTCGGCGTCGGCCAGTTCCTCGGCGCGGTCCACGAAGCGGACGACGACGCCCGGTTCGGCGGCCAGTGCGTCCATATCGGTGAAGTTCGACATCAGGGGTACGGCGCACACCGCGACGCGCATCACGTCGTCGCCGTGCGGTGGCGCGAGGACCGATTCGCGCACGGCTCCGCGCAGCGCTGTGCTGTTCTTGAAAGCGGGCCTCAGACCGTCCTCCTCGTCGATCCCGAGGCCGTGGGCGAAGGGGAGCACCCCGTACGTCTGCCGCCCGGTGATCCCGCGCAGCATCTCCAGACCCGGCTCCAGCAGCGACACATCGCCGCGGAACTTGTTGACGAGGTAGCCGGCGATCAGCGACTGGTCCTCGGCGTCGAGCAGTGCCGTCGTACCGAAGAACGAGGCGAAGACGCCACCGCGGTCGATGTCGCCGACGACCACCACCGGGAAGCGTGCCGCCCGTGCGATGCCCATGTTCACGATGTCCGTGCGCCGCAGATTGATCTCGGCCGGACTGCCCGCCCCCTCGCAGATCACTGCGTCATACGTGTCCCGAAGCCGCTCCAGGCAGTCCACGACCGTGCCGAGAAGCGCCTCCTGCCTGCCTCCGTGGTAGCCGCGCGCGCTCATCTCGCCCACCGGTCTGCCCATCAGGACGACCTGGCTGGAGCGGTCGCTGCCGGGTTTGAGCAGGACCGGGTTCATCAGCGCGGTCGGCTCCACCCGGGCGGCCTGGGCCTGCATGGCCTGGGCGCGCCCGATCTCGGCGCCCTCGCGGGTGACGAACGAGTTCAGCGACATGTTCTGCGCCTTGAAGGGCGCCACCTTCACGCCCCGGCGCACGAGCCAGCGGCAGATGCCTGCCGTGACGACGCTCTTGCCCGCGTCCGAGGTGGTTCCGGCGACCAGCAGCCCGCCGCTCATGTGCTTCTCCGTCCTGCGATCCGATCTCCTGCGACCTGCAGTCCTGCGGACCGACGTCCTGCGATCCGTCGTGCGACGAGGCCCGCACCCAGGCGTCCCGCCACACACATGCCGAGAGCCAGCGCACTCACCCGGCGCGAGAGCCGTACCGCGCGTTCGATGTCCTCGGTCTCCACCGCCCGGCCCGTCTCCCCGTTGAGGACGGGGCGGTGTTCGACCCGGCCGCCGTACGCGAGGGTCCCGCCGAGCCGTACGCCGAGCGCACCCGCGAACGAGGCCTCCACCGGGCCCGCGTTGGGGCTCGGGTGCTTGGCCGCGTCGGCCCGCCACGCCCGTACCGCTCCAAGTGGCCGCCCCCCGGCGGCCACGGCGAGCAGGGCTGTGAGCCGGGCACCCGGCCAGCCCGCGAGGTCGTCGAGGCGGGCCGAGGCCCAGCCGTAGCGCCGGTGGCGGGGCGACTTGTGGCCGACCATGGCGTCGAGGGTGTTCGCGGCCCGGAAGGCGACGAGCCCGGGCACGCCGGCCAGCGCGCCCCACACCAGGGCGCCGACCACGGCGTCCGAGGTGTTCTCGGCCACGGACTCCACCACGGCGCGGGCGATCTGCGGTCCGTCGAGGGACTGCGGGTCGCGCCCGCACAGATGCGGCAGCCGCTCGCGGGCCGAATCGATGTCTCCGGCTGCCAGGGCGGCGCCGATGGTCCGGGCCTCACGCCCCAGGGACGTACCGCCGACGACGGACCAGGTGGTGGCCGCGGTCAGTGCGACGGAGACGGCGGGGTGGCTGCGTACGGCACGGGTGATCAGCGCGGCACCACCCGCGGCGCCTCCGGCGCAGACGAGCGTGTGCAGCGCGCCCCACCCTCGGTGGTCGCGCCAGAGACGGCGCTCGACGCCTGCTGCGGCCCGCCCGAAGGCGGCGACCGGATGTCCCCTGCGGGGGTCACCGAGCAGCAGATCGCCGATCAGACCGGCCGTGGCGCCGTACGCGAAAACGCGGTCGGCACGCACGGCTCAACCGGCCGTTACGCCTCGAAGGATCTTCGTACAGGCGGCTCTCGTCGAGAGCGCCACAGCAATGGACGCACGGCAGCCAGGCATGGCGATATGTCCTCACTCAGGGTCCGCGCCCTGGTTCGACGTGACCGGCGACGAGAGTCTCCTGGCTCCCGGATCCGCAGTTCCCCCGGCCTTCCAACCCGCTCGCGCGTGCCGTGACTTCCGGTGTGGGGGACTGCTCCCCGGTGACAGTGGCGGGACCGCGCCGGATTCGCACCGGCTTCCTCTGCTGTCGCCGTAATTGGCTCCGGCAGTCCACCACGCTCCGCGAACGCCCGTCAACCTGCCGTTGACCTGCGACGGGGCAGTGTGCTGAGCCCCACATCGGGCCGGGCACGCCACAACGGGCCGGACACGCGAGGTGTCCGGCCCGTTGCGGGAGTGCGCGGAGGAGGGCTCAGGCGACGATCAGATAGATCCCGTACGCGACCGCCGCAGCGCACAGCGCGAAACAGACGTACGCACCGGCGCGGGCCAGCAGCAGCGAGCCGCCGGAGCCGCCCTGCGCCGCCGGTTCGGGCTGCTTGGAGAGACCGACGATGCCCAGGGTGAAGAGACCCACCAGCGCGACGGTGACGACGAGGGAGACGCCGAAGACGGAGCCGAGGGCTGCCCAGTCGATTTTCATGCTGAATCCTTAGACGGCCGGCCTAGGCGGCTGACCTAGACGGTGGCGGGTCGCGCCGGCTCCTGGGTGGTTCCGGCCGGGGCCGGAATGGTGGTCTTGAGTTCCTGGGCCGCTGCCTGGGCCGCTGCCTGGGCCGCGGTGAGCGGCGGGCTGACGGCGGCGATGGCCGTGGTGACGACGCCTGCGGGCTCGGGCGTCGGCGCGACATCGCTGTGGCCGACCGGCTTGCGGCGCGACACCAGCCAGATCGCCCCGGAGCCCACGACCAGCAGCGCCGCGACGACAACGACACCCCAGGTGCCCTGCTTGGTGAGGAGTTCCGCGCCCGCGCCCACCAGGCCCGCGGCCGGCAGGGTCAGTCCCCAGGCGACGAACATCCGGGTGGCGGTGGACCAGCGGACCACGCCGCCCTGGCGGCCGAGGCCCGCGCCCATCACAGCGCCGGAGCAGGACTGGGTGGTGGAGAGGGAGAAGCCGAGGTGCGAGGAGGCCAGGATGACCGTGGCCGCACTGGTCTGGGCGGCGAAGCCCTGCGGCGGCTTGAGGTCGGTGAGGCCGCTGCCCATGGTGCGGATGATGCGCCAGCCGCCCAGGTAGGTGCCGAGTGCGATGGCCGTACCGGCACAGACGATGACCCAGACCGGCGGGTTGGAGCCGGGGTGCAGGACGCCACCGGTGACCAGGGCCAGGGTGATGATGCCCATGGTCTTCTGCGCGTCGTTGGTGCCGTGGGCGAGGGAGACCAGTCCGGCCGAGGCGATCTGACCGGCGCGGTAGCCCTTGGCGGTGGCCTTCTCCTGTGCGTCGTTGCGGATCTTCCCGCCGATCCGGTACGTCAGCCTGGTGGCCAGCAGCGCGGCCAGACCGGCGACGATCGGGGCGGCGACCGCGGGGAGCAGCACCTTGGTGACGACGGTGCCGCCGTTGACCGACGACCAGCCGGCCGACATCACGGCGGCGCCGATCAGGCCGCCGAACAGGGCGTGCGAGGAGCTGGACGGCAGTCCGACCAGCCAGGTCAGCAGATTCCACAGGATGGCGCCGACGAGTGCCGCGAAGATGACTTCTGTCCGCAGCCCGTTCTCGTTGATGATCCCGCCGGAGATCGTCTTGGCGACCTCCACCGACAGGAACGCGCCGACGAGGTTGAGAACGGCGGACATGGCCACCGCTGTCTTCGGTTTGAGTGCGCCGGTCGAGATGGTGGTCGCCATCGCGTTGGCGGTGTCGTGGAAACCGTTCGTGAAATCGAACACTAGAGCTGTCACGATCACAATCGCGAGCAGCAGCGTGATGTGTTCCATTTACCCAGGCAATCGTTCGACGTCATTGGCATGTGGACCGTAGGCAACCTGGATGAACGGAAGGTGAACTGAGCGGGGCGCTGTGGTGACTCCAACCGGAGTCGGGCCGTTCCGTTTGCCCTTCGTGGGGCGGTGTGGGCCGGGCGCATGGCCGATTCGGGTGGGGGCGGTGTCGCGGGGCTGGGCACGCACCTCTGCCGCGTGTCGTCAATCACCATGGCTCCGCCACACGCACCCGGCCCCACTCCTTCTTCTACCCCCCATTCGCCGGCCGGTCTTATCCGGCCGATCGCATGTCTGTTCGCCACCCGGGCTGGCAGGATCTCCGTATGAGCGATCAGCAGCGGGACGCGATCGAACGTGCGTGGGGCGGTGTCGTCGCCACCGCCCGCAGGACGGCGGCGGACGGCCTCGTCGTCGGGACCTCGGGAAATGTGTCGGCACGGGTCGGCGGGACGGTCCTGGTCACGCCGAGCGGAGTGCCGTACGACCGGCTTCGCCCCGAGGACGCCGTCGGCGTCGATCTGGAAGGCAACCGCGTTCTCGGCGAACTGGCCCCGACCAGCGAACTCCCGCTCCATCTCGCGGTCTACCGGAACAGCGACGCTGCCGCCGTCGTGCACACCCACGCGGTGCACGCCACGGCCGTCTCCACCCTGGTTCCCGAGGTCCCTTCGGTCCACTACGCCGCCGCCATGCTCGGGGGCCCCGTCCGGGTCGCGGCCTATGCCCGCTACGGGACCGAGGAGCTGGCCGAGAACATGCTCGCCGCCCTGAGGGGCCGTACGGGCTGCCTGCTCCAGAACCACGGAACCGTGACCTACGGAGCGACCCTGGACGAGGCGTACGACAGGACCGCCCAGCTGGAATGGCTCTGCCGGCTCTGGCTCGCCGCGAGCTCCGTCCCCGGACACACCCCGAACCTGCTCTCCCCGGCCCAGCTGCGCGACGTACAGGAGGCACTGAAGGGATACGGACAACCGGGTTGACCCGACCCCTGCCTGTCCCCGCTGTCCGGCTGTCCCGTCCCATCTGCCCGTCCCGCCCCCGCCGGGGCACACCGGACGGCCCCCGTCGGCTGGCCGGGTGTGGCGGACCCCACGACACTGGAGCAGTGCGCCCGGCAACAGTCACGGCAGCAGCCGTCACCACGATCCTCGGCGTCGGTGCGGCAGCGGTCGCGGCCGGCCGGTACGCCAGCGACGCCGCCCTCGGAGCGCCGTCCGGACGACCACTCCCCACCGACCGCGGGATCACCGTGCACGCCACGGCGGCCGGGCAGGTCACCCTGACCCGCTCCTTCGCCGCCCTGCGGCCCGGTACATACGGACTGGTGGCAGACGACGTCCACGCCGTCGTCGGCCCGGTGATGGAACACGCCCACCACGCCCCCGACACCGTCGTCCGCAGACTGGAACGCGTCAACCGCGGCAGCCTGGAAACCGGCGCCAAGGTCCGGATCACCCCACAGCTGCACAGCGGCGACCCCTCCTCGGCCCTCGGCCTCGAGCACAGGGAAGTCGAGATCCCCGGCGAACTCGGCACCCTGCCCGCCTGGTTCCTGCCCGGCGCCCGTGACACCTGGGTGATCACCGTGCACGGCCTCGGCACCACCTGGGAACACCCCATGAACGTCATGGAGTTCCTGCACGATCTGCGCCTGCCCGTGCTCGACCTGGCCTACCGCGGCGATGCCGGAGCGCCGCGTTCTCCGGACGGCCTCACCCACCTCGGCGAATCCGAATGGCGCGACCTGGACGCGGCGATCCGCTTCGCCGTGCGGTACGGAGCCGAGCAGCTCGTCCTGCACGGCTGGTCCACCGGTGCCTCGATGGCGCTGCACGCGGCCGTCAACTCCGCGCTCCGCGGCCGGATCTGCGGTCTCGTCCTCGACTCCCCGGTCCTGGACTGGGTCACCACGCTGCGCGCCCTGGCCCTCGCCCGCGGTGTCCCGACCGCATTGCTGCCGCTCGCCGTCCGCGCCGCCCAGGGACAGACCGGGCTGCGCGGCGCCGGGCTCCTGGACAGCTCCTTCGCACCGGCACTGCATGTCCCGACCCTGATCTTCCACGGCCCGGACGACACCCTGGCCCCCTGGCAGCCGTCCCGCGATCTCGCAGCCCGCCGCCCGGACCTGGTCGCCCTGCGCGCCGTACCGCAGGCTCCGCATGCGGCGATGTGGAATGCCGACCCGGTCCACTACGAAGAGGCCCTGCGCCGCTTCCTCACGCCTCTGATGTGACCCGATGCGAGGGATCGGCCGATTGGTGCCGGACCCCGCCCGCCACCCCCTTCCACCGCGAATTCGGGTTCCGTTTGGGCTTTCGGGCCGTCAGGGGCAAGACTGCTCCCCGTGACGTCCCGTACCCCGCGCGACTCCAGGCTGCGACTTGTCCGCCCGCGACCCCTTGTCACCGCTCGCAAGGCCGTGACCACCCGGCGCACCAGGCCGGCTCCCCGCCCCCCGGAGGGCACCCCGCCCAGGGCGGAACTGGCCCGCCAGGCCAGGACGGTCCTCGCCGACGCCGTACGGATCGCCCGCTGGGCAGCCGAGGGCGCGATCCCCGGCGCGCCGCCACTGGCCACCCAGGCTCTCGAACGGGCCGCGACAGCCCTGGAGTTGTCCCCGGCCCAGGTGCGCTCCGGCTGGGACCGGGCCCGGCTCGCCGGTCTGGTCGAACTGCACGGCGACACCGCACGCCCCGGCTGGCGGCTGCGCGCCTGGGACCGCGACGACTCCGCCGTGCTCCGCGGATGGGTGGCGCTCTTCGACGCGTGGTCGCTCGTCCACCCCGCGCCCGAGGGCATCGAGTCCACCGCGGTCGCAGAGGCCGTCGAGGCCGTGCCGCAGGTGCTCTCCCTCCTCCAGCTCTCGGCGGGTCCGGTCACCGTGCCCGCCCTCCTGGACCTTCTCGGCCAGCGAGTCGCGGAACTCCACGAGGAGCGCTGCGAGGTGCCGTACGGGCCGCAGGCGCTGCCCGCACCGGCCGGATCCGCCCCCGCGGCGCACCCTGCCACCCTGGTCGCCCTTCTTCTCGACTGGGCCCTTGAGGGACTGGCCGCCGTAGGCGCGCTCACCCTCGGCGCCGGACACGCCACCCTCACCCCGCTCGGTAACTGGGCGGTCTGGGTCAAGCTGGAACAGATCTGCGTCGCGGCCCAGAGCCCGGCCGGGAACATCGAGCAGTCCGCCGCCGACATGCTGCTCGGCTGCGCCCGGCTCACCCCCGGCCCGGCCCGCGCCGAATACCGCGCCTGGCTCGCCGCCCGCCCCGTCGGCAGCGCCGTCGCCGAACTCCTCGGCGTCGCACGCGGGGAGGACGCGCTGCTGCGCGGGCTCGCCTTCGAGGCGCTCCGGGTCGTCGGCGCCCCCGCCGAGCCCGAGGTGCGCTCCGTCGTGGGCGACCCTTCGCTGCGCCCCTACGCACTGCTGTGGCTGGCCGAGTACGACGGAACGGACCCCGAGGACGCTCAGGACGTCCTCAGCCGGGAGGAAGCCACCTGGCTCTGGGTCGACACCGCGGCGGCCGTCTCCGACCACGGCGAGACCGGGCTGCTGGTCCGCCATCTCGACTCGGCCGTCCAGGGCACGGTGCCGGCGCTGCTGGACGAGGTACGGGCAGTCGGCCACCCGCGCACCGTGCAGGTCCTGGTGGCCCTGGCCGCCGCGCACCCGGACCCCGCACTGGCCAAAGCGGTGCGCCGGGCCGCGTTCCAGGTGCACACGGGCGGCGCGTAGCGCGGGTGAGTCCGCGCCGGACGGGCTTGGCCCCAAGCCCGTCCGGCCGTCAGTCCGCCGACCCCGGTGCGTACGTCCCGAAGCTCCACACATTGCCCTCCCCGTCCCGCGCCGTGTAGTCGCGCGAGCCGTAGTCCTGGTCCGTGGGCGGCATCAGGATCTCCACCCCGTGCTCCACGGCCCGGGCGTGGTGCGCATCGACCTCGTCCACCACGACGTAGACACCGGCCGGGCCCGCGCCCTGCATCGCCTTGGCGAAGACACCCCCGCGGCCCTTGGAGCCCAGCATCACCCTGCCGTTGCCGCAGGACAGCTCCGCGTGGAGCACCGTGCCGTTCTCGCCCTCGTACACCGCTTCCTGGGTGAAGCCGAGGCCCTCCGTCAGCGTCCTGATCGCGGCCTTCGCGTCGTCGTACAGAATCGTCGGATAGATCGTCGGAACGCTGGCCGGTGCGCCTGCCATTGCGCTCACCCCTTCTCGTACTCCCGTGACCCATTTCTGTGATCTACGTCTCAGTCTTTCATCGGTCGGTGACAACGGCCCGACTCGGCTCAAGAGGCCCGGCCGCAAACGGCCCGGCTCAGCGGAAGGTGTTGCAGCCGGCCATGTCTCCGCTGCGGAAGCCGGTGGTGAACCACTGCTGCCGCTGCGCGGCCGAGCCGTGCGTCCAGGACTCCGGCGTGACCCGGCCCTGGAACTTCCCCTGGATCCGGTCGTCGCATGATGCGCCCGGACCCCGGCGTAACAGTCCGCCCGCAGCTCCACCTTGACCGCATCGCTGTTCGCACCGGTGCGCCTGTCCTGCGAGCGGCTCGGCGTCCCCATGAGGTCGTGCACATGGTGCCCGTACTCATGGGCGACGACGTACGCCTGGGCGAACGGGCCGCCGCTGGAGCCGAACTTCGTCCGCAGTTCGTCGAAGAAACCCAGGTCCAGTAGTCCTGCACGCTGTTGACCAGCGCGACGGTCCGGCAGTCGTCCCTGGTGTTCGCGTCCTGCCCGGTCCGGCAGGACTGCTGCACCTGTGCCGCCGAGGACGCGGTCGCCTTCGTGCCGTGAGCGCATGCGGAAATGCGGTTGCACACCGCCAGTAGAATGACCCGTATGGCAATTCTCCTTGTGCGTGAGTAACGGCGCCGAGTCGTGAGTCCGTAGCCGCCCCGTCCGCCGTCCACACCCGCCCTGGAGTTTTACCGTGATCACCGCTTCCGGCATCGAGCTGCGCGCCGGCGCCCGCATCCTCATCGAGTCCGCCTCCTTCCGTATCGCCAAGGGCGACCGCATCGGCCTCGTCGGCCGCAACGGAGCGGGCAAGACCACTCTCACCAAGTGCCTCGCAGGCGAGGGCAACCCCGCCGGTGGCGCCATCACCCGCTCCGGCGAGGTCGGCTACCTCCCGCAGGACCCGCGCACCGGCGACCTCGACGTACTCGCCCGTGACCGCATCCTCTCCGCCCGTGGTCTCGACGAGATCCTGCGCAAGATGCGTGAGAACGAGGAGCGGATGGCGAACGGCAAGGGCGCCACCCGCGAGAAGGCGATGAAGAAGTACGAGCGCCTGGAGACGGAGTTCCTCACCAAGGGCGGTTACGCCGCCGAGGCCGAGGCTGCCACCATCGCCGCCGCGCTCAGCCTGCCCGACCGGGTGCTCGGACAGCCGCTCCATACGCTCTCCGGCGGTCAGCGCCGCCGCGTCGAGCTGGCCCGCATCCTGTTCTCGGACGCCGACATCCTGCTGCTCGACGAGCCGACGAACCACCTCGACGCCGACTCGATCGTCTGGCTTCGCGACTACCTCAAGACCTACCGCGGCGGCTTCATCGTGATCTCCCACGATGTCGAGCTCGTGGAGACGGTCGTCAACAAGGTCTTCTACCTCGACGCCAACCGCTCGCAGATCGACATCTACAACATGGGCTGGAAGCTCTACCAGCAGCAGCGCGAAGCCGACGAGAAGCGCCGCAAGCGCGAGCGGCAGAACGCCGAGAAGAAGGCCGCGGCCCTCAACTCGCAGGCCGACAAGATGCGCGCGAAGGCCACCAAGACCGTCGCCGCGCAGAACATGGCCAAGCGCGCCGAGCGGCTGCTCTCCGGTCTGGAGGCCGTCCGGGTCTCCGACAAGGTCGCCAAGCTGCGCTTCCCCGAGCCCGCGCCGTGCGGCAGGACCCCCCTGATGGCGGAGGGCCTGTCCAAGTCGTACGGCTCTCTCGAAATCTTCACCGATGTGGACCTCGCCATCGACAAGGGCTCCCGGGTCGTCATCCTGGGCCTCAACGGTGCGGGCAAGACCACGCTGCTCCGGCTCCTCGGCGGTGCCGAGAAGCCCGACACCGGCGAGGTCATCGAGGGCCACGGGCTCAAGCTCGGCTACTACGCCCAGGAGCACGAGACCCTCGACCCGGAGCGCTCCGTCCTGGAGAACATGCGCTCCGCGGCACCCGACCTCGATCTCGTCGACGTCCGCAAGACGCTGGGCTCGTTCCTCTTCTCCGGCGACGACGTCGACAAGCCCGCCGGCGTCCTTTCCGGCGGTGAGAAGACCCGTCTCGCGCTGGCGACCCTGGTGGTCTCCTCCGCCAATGTGCTGCTCCTGGACGAGCCGACGAACAACCTCGACCCGGCCAGCCGTGAGGAGATCCTCGGCGCGCTGCGTACGTACAAGGGCGCCGTCGTCCTCGTCACGCACGACGAGGGAGCGGTCGAGGCGCTTCAGCCGGAGCGCATCATCCTGCTGCCGGACGGTGTCGAGGACCTGTGGGGCGCGGACTACCAGGACCTCGTCGCGCTGGCCTGATCCCGGCCCGGTCACCGTCTGATCCACTTCGTCTGGATCATTCGGCCTACGCGTGATCCATCATCTGCGTGAGTACGTCTCGTACCTCGGCGCGGCGCCCGGCAGGTACCTGCCGGGCGCACCCATTTGGGGCCGCTATCCCCGTGTGGCCCTGACCTGGCGGTTCATCCCGAGCCTGTCCCCACCCGACTCCACAGCCCCATGGAATGCGGGATTCCGGTCGTGTGGGCCCGTTCCCGGGGCGGGAATCCGCTTGCACGGACCTTGCCGAATGGGTGGCCAGGAAGCCTCCGAGGGGTGATCATGAGAGTCCAGAGCGCACTTCCCATGAGGAGGCACGGGTGGCCGAGACTCTGAAGAAGGGCAGCCGGGTTACCGGCGCCGCGCGCGACAAGCTCGCGGCAGACCTGAAGAAGAAGTACGACTCCGGTGCGAGCATCCGGGCGTTGGCCGAAGAGACCGGCCGCTCCTACGGATTCGTCCACCGGATGCTCAGTGAGTCCGGAGTCACGCTGCGTGGACGCGGCGGAGCGACACGAGGCAAGAAGGCCGCCACGGCCTGACGGCCTTCGGCGGATCGGGGCAGGCCGTCCGGCCCGTCCCGGGGCTCACCGGTTTCGGCGGTGGCCACCCGGTCGATCGTGATGTCGATCGGGTGGTTACTGTTCAGTCACTTAGCTCGAAGTGCTGACTGACCCGATCCGGAGGCGCCCCATGACCTCGCTCGACTCTGTGCTCGACAAGGATGGCGTACGACTCACCGTCGATGACGCAGTTGCCACGGTGACCCTCACCAATCCGGCCAAGCGCAACGCTCAGTCCCCCGCTCTGTGGCGGGCGTTGACGGAGGCCGGACGGGCACTGCCCGGCAATGTGCGGGTCGTTGTGCTCCGCGGCGAGGGCAAGTCCTTCTCCGCGGGCCTCGACCGGCAGGCGTTCACCCCTGAGGGGTTCGACGGTGAGCCGTCCTTCCTCGACATGGCGCGCGGCCCGGAGGCCGAGCTCGACGCGACCATCGCCGAGTACCAGGAGGCGTTCACCTGGTGGCGCCGCAACGACATCGTGTCGATCGCGGCCGTCCAGGGGCATGCGATCGGTGCCGGCTTCCAGCTCGCCCTCGCCTGCGATCTGCGGATCGTCGCCGAGGACGTGCAGTTCGCCATGCGCGAGACCAGCCTCGGTCTGGTCCCCGACCTCACCGGCACACACCCCCTGGTCCACCTGGTGGGGTACGCCCGCGCACTCGAGATCTGCGCCACAGGCCGCTTCGTGCACGCCGAGGAGGCCGAGCGCACCGGCCTGGCCAACCTCGTGGTCCCCGCCGACGAGCTGGACGCCGCAGCCCGCGACCTGGCCGGCGCACTGCTGGCCGCCCCGCGCGATGCGGTCGTGGAGACCAAGGCGCTGCTGAGCGGTGCCGTCTCCCGTGGTTACGAGGAGCAGCGCGTTGCCGAGCGCGCCGCGCAGGGCCGCCGTCTGCGCGACCTGGCGGGCATCACCGACTGAGAGGGCTGGGCCCTCGACCGTCGGGTGGGCTCGCTCCTCAGGGCCGCCCGACGGTCAGCTCCGTCCGGTGGTCAGTCCCGCTCCACCACCGCCGTGACCAGGACCGCGACCGAGGGACGCCCCTCCACCGCATCCGCCACCGCGCCCCGCACCGCACACGCCACATCGAGCGCCCGGCGGCCGGAGTCCGTCGCCAGTTCGACCCGTACATGATCCGGGCCCATGTGCACCGCGTTGCCCATTACCCGGGTCAGCGTCACGACACCGGGAACACCCGCGGCGGCCACCCCCGCCACCCCCTCCGGTCTCGCCGGGTGCACCTCGGCCGGTGCGGGCGCACGCCGTTCGGGTGGCGTGTCCAGCAGCTCCGTCACCCGGAGATCCACCTCGGCGACCACCAGGCCCAGCCGGTGCCCGGCCGCCGTCAGCAGCGCCGAGCGCAGAGTCGCGGCCTCGGCGGGCAGCGGTCGGCCCGACATCGCCGACATGGTCGCCTCGATCCGCAGCGGCCCCGGCGGCAGCGCACTCGGCGGCGGTTCCACCTCCGCGTCCGGGGCCCGGTCCGGATCAGCCACGGAGATTCTGAGCTCTCCCAGCACCGGTCCCGGTCCCGGCCCGCCCACCGCGTCGCGCAGCACCCAGGCCACGGCCCGCTCCGAGATCCAGGCCCCGTCCGCCGGACCGCCCAGCGGAAGCAGCCGGCCGAGGCTGAGCCGTTGCCGAACCGCTGCCGCCCATCCGTCGGCCCTGTGCGGGCTGTCAGCCGTCGTCATTTCCCCAGCCTGCCGCATCCACGGCGCGAAACGGGGCAAGCACGCTTAATGTGGGCAACGAGGTTCAACCTGCCCCGAAGGGAAGAGTGGCGATGACCGACACCCCACAGCGGAACCGTCCCGAGAGCCCCGACAAGGAATCGAGCCCGCTCACCAAGCGCGGTGGGGGAGACCCCGCCACCCGCGGCCGTACGACCATCGCCGACGGCGTGGTCGAGAAGATCGCGGGAATGGCGGCACGTGACGTGGTTGGTGTCCATGCGATGGGCAGTGGCCTCGCGCGTACGTTCGGAGCGGTGCGCGAACGGGTGCCCGGGGGCGGGAAGTCCGTCACCCGGGGGGTCAAGGCGGAGGTCGGCGAATCACAGACCGCTCTCGACCTGGAGATCGTCGTCGACTACGGCGTGTCGATCATCGATGTCGCCCGTGACGTGCGGGAGAACGTCATCGCGGCGGTCGAGCGGATGACCGGCCTGGAAGTCGTCGAGGTCAATATCGCGGTCAGCGATGTGAAGCTGCCCGACGAGGAAGAAGAAGGGCCCGAGCCACGTCTCCAGTAGGCCTTCCGACCGAGGCAGTTGAGGAGCACAGGATGAACATGGGTGTGGTCGGCATGGTGGCCGGCATGGCGCTCGGATTCGCCGGGTACTTCGGCGGATTCGGGGCCTTTCTGCTGGTGGCCGCATTGGGGGCGATCGGCTTCATCGTCGGTCGCTTCCTGGAGGGTGACCTGGAGCCCGGCGACTTCTTCCGGAGTCGCGAGCGCGGCGACCGACGGCGGTGACGGCATTGTCGGGGGTGAGCGGCCGGGTCGCGGCCGGTGAGCGCGGGGAGACCCGGATCGCCGACCGGGTGGTCGCGAAGATCGCCGCACAGGCGGCGAAGGAGGCGATCGACGAGCCGCCGAAGGAAGGCGCCTCGCCGCGCGCCACGGTCACCGTGCACCGCGACACTGCCCGGGTCCGGGTGAGCCTGGAGCTCGGATACCCCAGCGACATCGGCCGCCAGTGCGGCGGGGTGCGTCGGCATGTCGCCGAGCGGGTAAAGGCGTTGGCGGGGATGGAAGTGCCCGAAGTCGCCGTACAGGTCGAGCGCCTGCATCCGACGGGAGCGAGCATCGCGGCACAGAGGAGGATCCGATGACCGAGCCCCACGACCCGGAACATCGTACGCAACGGCTGCCCATCACCCGACCCGTCGAACAGGGGGCCGTGCGCGAACCCGACCAGTCCGCGTCGTCCGCCGCCTACGACCCGGGGCCCGCGCAGCAGGAGAGCGGCGGCAGGGCGGGCCGTTTCTGGTCCGCGCGCCGCATTCCCGCGGCGGTCCTCGCCCTGGTGGTCCTCGGCGGCGCCGGTCTGCTGCTCTACGACGTGGCAGCCGTACGGGCCGGCCACCCGGCGATGCGGTGGCGCCGCACACTGGCCGACGAACTCGCCGACCGGCCGCTGGACAACGTCTGGGTGCTGGCCGGCGCCGCGGCCGCCGTGGCGATCGGCCTGTGGCTGCTCGTGCTCGCCGTCACCCCCGGACTCCGCGGCCTGCTGCCGATGCGCCCCGACCACCCCGGCGTACGGGCCGGCCTCGACCGGGCCGCGGCCGCCCTGGTCCTGCGGGACCGGGCCATCGAGGTGTCCGGTGTGCAGTCGGTACGGGTCCGGATGGGCCGGGGCAAGGTCGGGGTTCGCGCGGTGTCGCACTTCCGTGAACTCGACGACGTACGGGCCGATCTGGACACCGCGCTCGGGACCGGCATCAAGGAACTGGGCCTGGCCAGGCCGCCGAGCCTGTCCGTACAAGTCCGCCGTCCGGCCAAGAAGGGGTGAGCCCGTTGCTCAGGATCGTCAACCGGGTACTGCTGGGCCTCGCCGGGCTGGTGCTGATCTGCGGCGGCGGTGCGGTGCTCGCGGCCGGTCTCAGCCTCTCCGTACCGTCCTGGTGGCCCTGGTACGGCAAGGGTGATGTGCTCCTCAGCGAGGCAGAACGGGACCGCTGGCGCGGCGAGGGCTGGTGGTGGCCGGCGGTGATCGCGGTCCTCGCCGTCGTGGTCGTGCTCGCCCTGTGGTGGCTGCTGGCCCAGCTGCGCCGCGCCCGCCTCGCCGAGGTGCTGGTGGACAGCGGCGACGGCGAGGGCGCGCTGCTGCGGGGCCGGGCCCTGGAGGGGGTGCTCGCCGATGAGGCGGGGACCCTGGACGGGGTGGCCCGCGCCCAGGTCGTGCTGACTGGCCGGCGCAGTACGCCGCGCGCCAGGATCCGCCTGCTGATGGAGCCGCACGCGGCGCCGGACGAGGCGCTCGGCCGTCTCACCGACGAGGCGCTGGCCCATGCCCGGGATTCGGCGGGGCTGGCGGAGCTGCCGGCCGAGGTGCGGTTGAGGGCGGTCAGGCACCGTGCGGAAAGGGTGAGTTAGGCCGCCCCCGGGCCGCCCCCATTTGCTGGTCGGTCTTACGGCGATTGCCATGGTCCTCTCGATCGCCGGACGGGCTTGAGGAAGCGAACCCGTCCGGCGATCGAGGACAGAGCGGGCCGGTTCAGAAGCCGTGCCGGGAGCCGCCGTCGACCGGCAGCATGATGCCCGTCAGATACGACGCCGCGGGCGAGAGCAGGAACGCCGCGGTCCGGCCGAACTCCTCCGGCGTGCCGTAGCGCCGCAGCGGAATACGTGCCTCATTGGCCGCACGAGAGGCTTCCGCATCGCCCGAGAGCGCATCCAGCTCACGCACCCGGTCCGTATCGATCCGGGCCGGCAGCACGCCCACCACGCGGATGCCGCGGGGGCCGAGCTCATCGGCCAGGGACTTGGCGAAACCGGCAAGGCCCGGCCGCAGACCGTTGGAGATCGTGAGCCCGGCGATCGGCTCGTGCACGGAGCCGGAGAGCACGAAGCCGATGACACCGCCCACGCCGAGCGTGGCCGCCGCGGCCCTGGCAAGCCGAACCGCCCCCAGGAACACCGACTCGAAGGCCGACTGCCACTGCTCGTCGGTGTTGTCGGCGACGAAGCCGGGCGCCGGTCCACCGACGCTGATGAGTATGCCGTCGAGCCGCCCGAACCGCTCGTGCGCGCTGTCCACCAGACGCTGCGCGGAGGCGGGGTCGGCGTTGTCGGCGGCGAGGCCGACGGCGTCCGGCCCCAGTTCGGCAGCGGCCGCCTCGACGCGCTTCTCGTCCCGGCCGGTGATGATCACCCTCGCGCCGTCCTCGGCCAGCGCCCGAGCCGTGGCGCTGCCCAGCCCCCGGCTCGCTCCGGTGACGATATACACACGGTCCTTCAGTCCAAGATCCATGGGCCCTATCCTGCCGCGTCGGGTTCCAGCGTGTCCTCCCCGGCCAGCGCCATGGCGGTGCCCACCAGTCCGATATGGCTGAACGCCTGCGGGAAGTTGCCGACCTGCCGCCGCCCGACGATGTCGTACTCCTCGGAGAGCAGCCCCACATCATTACGGAGTGCCAGCAGCTGCTCGAAGAGATTCCTGGCCTCATCGGTGCGCCCGGTCAGGCGCAGGGCGTCGGCCAGCCAGAACGAGCACGCCAGGAAGGCCCCTTCGCTGCCGGGCAGCCCGTCGATCGAGGCGCCGTCCGTGCTGTAGCGGCGGACCAGGCAGCCGCTGCCCAGCTCGTCCCGGACCGCGTCGACCGTCCCGACCAGCCGGGGATCGTCCGGCGGCAGGAAACCGGTCCGGGCGATCAGCAGCGTCGCGGCATCCAGATTCCGGGAGCCGTAGGACTGTGTGAAGGTGTTCCGTACCGGGTCGAACCCCTTTTCGCACACCTCCCGGTGCACGGCGCTGCGCATCGCCCGCCACCGGTCGGCGTCGCCGGCCAGTGAGGGGTTCTGCTCCAGGGTGCGTACGGCGCGGTCGGCGGCGACCCAGGCCATCACCTTGGAGTGCACGAAGTGGCGGCGCTGGCCGCGGATCTCCCACAGCCCCTCGTCCGGCTCGCGCCAGGTGGACTCCAGGAAGCCGAGCAGGCTGAGCTGCAGATTCCAGGCGTGCGGCTTGTCGCCCAGGCCCGCCTCGCGCGCGAGCCGCAGCGAGTCGATGACCTCCCCGTACACATCGAGCTGACGCTGGCGGACCGCGGCGTTGCCGATCCGGACCGGGCTGGAGTTCTCGTATCCGCGCAGCCACGGCAGCTCCGACTCGGGCAGTCTGCGTTCGCCCGCCAGGCCGTACATGATCTGCAGGTCGGCCGGGTCGCCGGCGACGGCCCGCAGCAGCCAGTCCCGCCAGGCGGCGGCCTCCTCCAGGTATCCGGCCGAGATGAGGGCGTCGAGGGTGAGGGTGGAGTCCCGCAGCCAACAGAAGCGGTAGTCCCAGTTCCGTACGCCGCCGATCTCCTCGGGCAGCGAGGTGGTGGGAGCCGCCACGATGCCGCCGGTCGGGCCGAAGGTGAGTGCCTTCAGCGTGATCAGTGAGCGGATCACCGCCTCCCGGTACGGGCCCCGGTACTTGCACCGCGCGGACCACTCGGCCCAGTCGGACAGGGTGTTCTCCAGCGCCTCGAACGGCTCGACGAGATCGGGGCGGGGCGAGTGCGAGGGGTGCCAGGTCAGGACGAACGCCACCTGCTCGCCCGCGGAGACGGTGAACGACGAGCGGGTGGAGAACTGCTGGCCCCATGTCTTGACCGGCGGCTCGCTGCGCAGCCAGGCCGAGTCCGGTCCCGCGACCGCCACCCGGTGCCCCTGCGAGCGGCGCACCCACGGCACGACCGAGCCGAAGTCGAACCGCAGCCGGATCACGGAGCTCATCTCGACGGTGCCGCTGACACCCTCGATGATCCGCATGACATCGGGTTCCTGGTCGCGCTGCGGCATGAAGTCGATGACCTTGACCGTGCCGGTACGGGTCTCCCAGAACGTCTCCAGGACGAGGGAGTCACCCGCATAGCCGCGCCGGGTGCAGACGTCCGCGCCCTTCGGGGCGATCCGCCAGTGGCCGTTGTCCTCGTCGCCGAGCAGGGCCGCGAAGCAGGCGCCCGAGTCGAAGCGGGGCAGACAGAGCCAGTCGACAGAACCGTTCCTGCCGACCAGGGCGGCTGTCTGCAGATCGCCGATGAGGGCATAGTCCTCGATGCGTGGGGTCACGTTCTGGCGTGTTCCCGCACCTGTGTCTCCCTAAGCAGCGGGGCACGCCGACATCCGGGCGGAGACGGTGTCAGGCCGTCGCGGGTTCCGGCTGCTCCGGCTGTTCCGGCTTCTTCGGCTCGGAGGCATCCTGCTCCCCGGCGGCGGCCTTGGCCGCCGCCTCCACCCGGTCGCGCTTCTCCCTGCGGGCGAGGACGACGAAGCCGACCGGGACGGCGGCGGCGAACAGCCACCACTGCACGGCGTACGCCATGTGCGGGCCGATCGAGCTGTCGTCGGGGGTCGCGATCAGTTCCGGGGAGTCGCCGGAGGGCTCGGGGCCGGTCTGTTCGATGTAGCCGCCGAGCACGGGCCGGGAGAGCCGCTTGGCCTCCTGGGCGCTGTTGATCAGCATCACCTGGCGGTCCGGCAGGTCCGAGATGTCCTTGATGCCGCTGGCGCTCGTCGTCTCGTCGGCCTTGAGCCGCCCGGTGACGGTCACTTCGCCCTTGGGCACGGCCGGTACGTCGGGGAAGGTGCGCTGGCTGTCGGCCGAGGGCACCCAGCCGCGATTGACCAGGACCGTGCCGCCGCCCTTGAGATCGAGCGGGATCAGTACATGCACGCCGACCCGGCCGTCGGTGGAGGTCCGGCGGCGTACGACCACCTCGTGCGCGGTGTCGTACGTGCCCGTGGCCGTCACCGCTCGCCAGTAGTCGGAGCGCGGGACCGTGTGCCCCGGAGAGGTGAGCGAGGCGACCGGAACCGGTTTCGCCTTGAGGTTGCGGGAGATCAGAGAGTTCTGCGCGACCTTGTGCTCATGTCGGTGCAGCTGCCAGAAGCCCAGCTCGACCATCGTGGGAATCAGGACGAGGGAGAGGAGGGCGAGGATCAGCCACTGCCGGGTCAACAGGAAGCGGTACACCCCATGACGGTACAACTGCGTCATGGGGTGTACCGCGGAGGGGTGGGGGAAGGGGGCGCGGCGGCCGTTGATCAGACTTTGTCGATGATGCCCACCTTCCCCTCGGCGCGGGCGCAGTGACCGCCGCAGAACCAGTGCCCGTCGACCTCGACACCCTGGCCGATGATCTGGACCCTGCAGTGTTCACAGATGGGCGCCATGCGGTGAATGGCGCAGGAGAAGCAGTCGAAGACGTGCACCGCGCCCTGCGCGTGCACCTCGAAGGACATGCCGTAGTCGTTTCCGCAAACCTCGCAACGTGCCATGCGCCACAGGGTGGGACGCAAGGGCGGCGACGGGCGAGCGGCGGGCGGGCGAGTCGCCCCCGGTTCACTCCGATGACGGCGCGCCCGCCCGCGTCGGCGCCGGTGCCACATCGCGCAACAGATGGGTGAACGCGCTCTCGTCCAGAACCGGTGTGCCGAACGACTTCGCCTTGACCGTCTTCGACGTCGCCGAGTCCGGGTCATTGGTGACGAGCAGACTGGTCAGCCGGGACACACTGGTCGCCACATGCAGCCCGGCCTCCACGGCCCGGCCCTCCAGCAGCTCGCGGTCGACGGAGGTGTCCCCGGAGAACGCCACCCGCATGCCCTGCATAAGAGGTTTGTCCTTCTCGTACCGCCCGGGGTTCGGATACGGGCACGCCGGACGCTTGCGTGAGGGACGCCAGCTGTTCTGACCGTACGAAGGCTGGTAGCCGACCCGTGGTGTGACCGGGGAGTCCGACCATTCGGTCAGCGGACGGCACTCCAGCAACGGCAGCCGCACCCCGCCCCGCGCCGCCGCATGCAGACTCGGCCGGAACGCCTCGGCCAGCACCCGGGCGTCGTCCAGGGCATGGTGGGCGCGCTGCTGCACGACTCCGAAGTGCGCGGCCAGCGACTCCAGCTTGTGGTTGGGCAGCGGCAGCCGCAGCTCCTTGGAGAGCGCGATGGTGCACAGCCGCTGCTCGACGGGGGCGGTGACAGAGGCCCGTGCGTACTCCCGGGCCAGCATCGACCAGTCGAAAGCCGCGTTGTGCGCGACGAGCACGCGGTTCGCGAGCCGCTCGGAGAGCTGGGCGGCGACCTGCGGGAAGAGCGGAGCGCCTTCGAGGACATCACTGGTCAGCCCGTGGATCCAGACAGGACCGGGATCACGCTGAGGGTTGACGAGGGTGTACCAGTGGTCCTCGACATTGCCCTGCGAGTCCAGGCGGTAGACGGCGGCGGACACTATCCGGTCGTCCCGTGCGAGTCCGGTGGTCTCCACGTCGACGACCGCGTACCCCTGCGGGTAGGCGGTCGGCCACGGTGCTGCGGTCTGGCGGTCGTCGAGCATGGTCACAGAGAATACGGGCCGCGACCGACAGTCTCCTATTCGGCCGTCTCCCGCCCCCGCGTGCCGGTTCCGCGGCGCGACCCCTGTTGTACGGGGCCCGCCAGCAGCCCCTCCACCAGGGCCCGCACGGAATCCGTGAACAGCCGGTCCGGGTCGGCGGGCCGGGCCAGCGCGCGGGCCAGTGCCGGGTCGTCGTCCGCGGTGGACGCGGCCCACAGATCGCCCTCGCCGGGGGACTGGACGGGGGACCGCTCCCGGTTGCGTTCGACGAGAAGGAAGCCGACGGTCTGGAACTGCACCGCCCGCACCGCCGCGGCCGCCCGCGCCCCGCGCAGCCCCGCGGCGTGCACCTCCTGGACGAGAGCCTGTTGCGCGGGGAGGAACATCCGCTCGGTGAGCCCTCGTTCATGGACCATCGCGATCAGATGCGGCCGGGCCCGCAGTTCGCGACGCAGGCCGCGGGCGACGGAGACGATACGGGCCGCCGGGGTCCGGCCGGCCGGGCGGAGGGTGCCCATCTCCCGCACGGTGCCCTCGACGAGCGCGTCCAGCAGTGATTCACGATTGCCGACATGCCAGTAGATCGACGTGACCGCGGTGCCCAGTTCCGCGGCGAGAGCGCGCATGGTGAGGGCCTGCGGGCCGTGCCGCTTCACCAGGGCGGCGGCCGTACCCAGGACCTCTTCGCGGGTCAGTGACGATCGCGCCACAGCGCTCCTTGATTCTCGAACTCCGTTGTGTGCATGCCTATTTACCCTTCATGGACCTCGGTGTAACTGTGTTACAGAACCGGCACGGAGAACCGGGACACGGAAGACCGAGAAGGGTGGTACGGCATGGCACGTGTACGGTACGGCGCGCGCACCGAGGCCGAGATCGCGGCGGCTCGCGCGGCCCGCTCCACGCTCCCCGACATCTGGTCCACCGGCGTGGTGGCCCTCTGGGAGAGCGACCCCGACGCGGTGGCGGCTGTCATCCCGCCGCCCCTCAAACCCGCAACACGCCCGCTCGTCCGGGCCAACATCAGTACGGTCGAACTCCCCGGCTACCCACTCGGTGCGGGTTCCGTCGCTGTCGCCGCCGTCCATGACGGGCACGAGGGCTGGTATCCGCTCGTCATGCCGATGACCCGTGAACGGGCGCTGACCGGCGGCCGTGAGGTCTTCGGCGAACCGAAGAAGCTCGGCGAGGTGACCGTCGAACGCGACGGCCTCGTCGTCCGGGCCGCGCTCGCCCGGCACGGCATCGCGTTCGTCGAGGTGCGGGGCGTGGTCGACGAGCCGCTCCCGCTGCCCGAGCCGACGGCCAAGCTCGACTTCTACTTCAAATTCCTGCCCGCGGTGGACGGCGAAGGGTTCGACTGCGACCCCGTCCTGATCCACTGCACCCGCCACGAGAAAGTCCGCAGACTGGAACGGATATCGGGCGATGTGGTGTTGCGCGAGTCGATGTACGACCCGGTCGCCGACCTTCCCGTACGACGGCTGGTCGACATCACCATCGGTGAGAAGACCAGCGACCAGCAGGGCAGGGCCGTGGAGCGGGTGAGCGCCGAGGCGCTGCTGCCGTACATCCACCAGCGTTACGACGATCCGCGGCAGATTCATGACGGCCCGCCGGAAGGGAGCGTCCGATGAGACTGGAGGAGGGCCAGGTCGCCGTCGTCACCGGCGCCGCGAGCGGCATCGGCCTCGCGATGGCGCGCAGGTTCGCGGCCGAGGGGCTGAAGGTCGTCCTCGTCGATGTGGAGGAGAGCGCACTCGACAAGGCCGCAGGCGAATTGCGCCAGGACGGTGCGCAGGTGCTGGCCCGGGCCGTCGATGTCGGCGAGCGGGAATCCGTACAGGCCCTGGCCGAAGCCGTGTACGACACCTTCGGCGCCGTGCATGTGCTGTGCAACAACGCCGGTGTCGGCTCCGGGGCCGAGGGCCGGATGTGGGAGCACGAGCCGAACGACTGGAAGTGGGCGTTCGCGGTCAATGTGTGGGGTGTCTTCCACGGCATCCAGGCGTTCGTGCCCCGCATGATCGCGGGCGGCGGCCCCGGCCATGTCGTCAACACCTCGTCCGGCGACGGCGGGATCGCCCCGCTGCCGACCGCCTCCGTGTACGCGGTCACCAAGTCCGCCGTCGTGACGATGACCGAGTCGCTGTACGCGCATCTGAAGGCGCAGGGCGCGCCGGTCGGCGCCTCGGTGCTCTTCCCCGGCCCCCACATGCTCCGTACCGGACTGTGGGAGTCGCACCGCAACCGACCGCAGCGGTACGCCAAGGAGCGCCCGCGCAGGACCCCGTACCGCAGCCTCGACCAGTGGGAGTCCGCCATGCGGGCGGCGGGCCACGAGGTGGAGTTCACCCCGGTGGAGGACGTCGCGGGGGCCGTCGTGGACGGGATACGCGCCGACCGCTTCTGGATGCTGCCGGAGAGCGAGCACAGCGACCGGCAGATCCGCGCCAGGTCGCAGTCGATGCTCGACCGGGCCAACCCGTCGTACCTGGAGAACTTCATACTCGACTGAGGAGCGAGCCATGACCGACGATCCGTACCTGATCATCTCCTCCGACTGCCATGCCGGGCTGCCCACCGAGGAGTACCGGCCCTATCTCGACCCCCGCTTCCACCGGGACTTCGACGACTTCCTTGCCGGGCGCGACCGCCGCCGCGAGGAGATGACCCGCCTCGGGGTGCGCAACGAGGCCTTCGCCGACAAGTGGTTCCACGACAACGAGGAAGGCCTGAAGGGCGGTTGGGACGCCGCCCGGCGCCTGAAGGAACTGGACGGCGACGGGGTGGCGGCCGAGGTCGTCTTCCCCGACGCGGACGCCGTGGACAGCCGGACCGCCGCCCCGTTCGGCGTGGGCCTCGGACTCTCCGGCGACCAGGACCCGGAACTGGGCATGGCGGGCGCGCAGGCCCACAACCGCTGGCTCGCCGACTTCGTCTCGCAGAACCCCGAACGCCACTGCGGGGTCGCCCTGTTGCCCGTCACCGGCGAGGTCGACCGGGTTGTCGCGGAGATCCACCGGGCGAAGGAGTCCGGACTCGGCGCGCTCATGATCCCCTCCATGTGGGTGGACAAGGCCCCGTACCACGACCGCCGTTACGACCCCGTGTGGGCGGCCGCCGCCGAGACGGCCATGCCGGTGGTCACGCACTCCGGTGCGGCCCCGCGCCACGAGTACGGCGACCACCTCGGCATCTACGTCTCCGAGGTCACCTGGTGGCCGTCCCGCCCGCTCTGGTTCCTGCTCTGGTCGGGCGCCTTCGAACGCCACCCCGGGCTGAGGTTCGGCGTCGCCGAGTCCGGATGCTGGTGGCTGCCGAACCTCCTCTGGTTCATGGACCGGCTCTACCTCGGCGCCCACGGCGGAAAGAAACTCTCTCCGTTCGCCGAGCTGAAGCGGCCCCCGCACGAGTACCTGGACCGCCAGGTCTTCATCTGCGCCACCAACACCAAGCGCCGCGAACTCGCCCAGCGGTACGAGATCGGCGTCGACAACATCCTGTGGGGCAGCGACTTCCCGCACCCCGAAGGCACCTGGCCGAACACGGCGAACTGGTTGCGCAACACCTTCCACGACATCCCGGTGGCCGAGACCCGCCGGATGCTGGGCCTCGCCGCCGCGGAGGTCTTCGGCTTCGACACGGCGAAGCTCGCGCCGATCGCCGAGCGCATCGGCCCGACACCCGAGGGCCTGGGCCAGAGCGCCGACCAGACGGCGGTCGAGGCGTCCTGGGCGCGCTCGCGAGAGGTCGGCCGGCACTGGCTGACCGACCACGACTTCCCGGTCCTGGGGGCCGGCTGATGTCCCGCGAGCGCTACACCGTCATCTCCGCCGACTGCCACGCGGGCGCCGACCTCCTCGACTACAAGCCGTACCTGGAGACCAAGTACCACGGCGATTTCGACGCCTGGGCGGCCGGCTACGTCAATCCGTACGAGGACCTCCTCGCCGACACCGCCGACCGCAACTGGAACTCCGCACGTCGCGTCGCGGAGCTGGAGACGGACGGCATCGTCGCGGAGGTCGTCTTTCCCAACACCATCCCGCCCTTCTTCCCTTCTGCCTCCCTGATGGCGCCCGCGCCGTCGCAGGGGGAGTACGAACAGCGCTGGGCCGGCCTGCGCGCCCACAACCGCTGGCTCGCCGACTTCTGCGCGCAGGTGCCGGGCCGGCGGGCGGGCGTCGCGCAGATTCTCCTCAACGACCCGGCGGAGGCGGTCCGCGAGGTCCGCCGCACCAAGGAGGCGGGGCTCACCGGAGGCATCCTGCTGCCGGGCGCCCCGCCGGGGTCCGGCATCCCGGAGCTGTACTCCCAGGTGTACGACCCGCTGTGGGCGGTCTGTGAGGAGCTGGACGTACCGGTGAACCACCACGGCGGCTCGGCCTCCCCGCCGCTCGGCGACGAACCGGCGGCGCGCGCCGTCTTCATGGTGGAGACGACCTGGTTCTCCCACCGGGCGCTGTGGCACCTGATCTTCGGCGGGGCTTTCCGCCGCCATCCCGGACTGAAACTGGTCCTCACCGAACAGGGCTCCGGCTGGATCCCGGGTGTCGTGGAGATGCTGGACTACTACCACGGACGGCTGGTCGCGGCGGCGGCCAGGGCACCCACCGCCGAGTCCAAATTCGGTGCGGGGCTCGCCGCTTCGATGGGGGCGAGCCCCGGCGAGGTCTGGCGCGACAACTGCTATGTCGGCGCCAGCTTCATGCGGCCGCACGAGGTGCCGCTGCGCGACCGGATCGGCATCGACAAGATCATGTGGGGCAGCGACTACCCGCACGACGAGGGGACCGCCCCGTACTCACGGGAGGGCCTGCGGATCGCGTACGCGGGCCTGCCGCCCGAGGAGATCGCGGCGATGGCCGGTGGCAATGCCGCGCGCGTCTACGGGTTCGACCTGGCAGCGCTCGACCGCATTGCGGCGGAGGTCGGCCCGACGGTCGAGGAGATCGCCGAGCCGCTGAAGGAGGTTCCGCCCGACGCGACCAGTCCCGCCTTCGCGCGGGGCGGGTCGGTACGCGTCTGGTGACCGAGTCGGGTGAGACCATCCCCGGGTGACGAATACCCAGGCGCACGACGAACCGCACGGCAACGGACTCGGCGCGCGGCTGAACTGGCTGCGCGCCGCGGTGCTCGGTGCCAACGACGGCGTGGTCTCCACCGCGGGCCTGGTCGTCGGCGTGGCCGGCGCCACCGGCGACCGCGGCGTCCTGCTCACGGCGGGCCTGGCCGGGCTGCTGGCCGGGTCCATGTCGATGGCGGCGGGCGAGTATGTATCGGTCTCCACCCAGCGCGATTCGGAGCGGGCCGCGCTGGCGACGGAGAAGCAGGAGCTGGCGGAGGCCCCCGAGGCGGAACTCGTCGAACTCACCGGTTTGTTGGAGGGCAAGGGGCTGAGCCGGGAAGTCGCCCGCGAGGCCGCCCTCCAGTTGACCGAACGCGATGCGCTGCGCGCCCACGCCGTGGTCGAGCTGGGCATCAACCCGGACGAGCTGACGAACCCGTGGCATGCGGCGGGGGCGAGCTGCCTGGCGTTCACGGTGGGTGCGTTGCTGCCCTTGTTGGCGATCGTGCTGCCCCCGTCGTCGCTGCGGCTCCTTGTGACCGTGCTGTCGGTACTGGCGGCGTTGGCACTGACGGGCTGGTGGAGCGCACGGCTGGGCGACGCGAGGGTGGGACCCGCGGTGCTGCGGAACATGGGCGGGGGAGCGGTGGCGATGGCGGTCACCTATGCGGCGGGGGAGCTGCTGGGGGCGGTGGGGGTTTAGGGCCAATGCCGTTCGGTTAGCCATCTGACGGGCTTGGCAACGTGCTGATCTCGATGTGGACGGTGGTCCTGTGGGTGCGGTGGTCGATGTCGCGGCCG
>NZ_JBEOVN010000020.1:0-62845 GCF_040295565.1 Streptomyces sp. NPDC002785
GGGAAAACCCCGGGGCCCGGCCCTCAGCCTGCCGACGGCTACGCGCTCAACGCGCGCACCCGGCTCAGTTGTCGTCCTCGTCGATCAGGAACCCACGCATCGGCGAAGGAGCCTGCTGCATCGGCTGCGGCGCCTGCGGCCGCACCGGCGCCATCGGCTGGGTCATCGCCGGCGACATCTGCTGCTGGCCACCGTACGAGGGTCCACCGCTCATGGACGGGTTGCCGCCCATCTGCTGGTTGCCGTGACCGCCGTGGCTGCCGCCCATGGTGTGGCTCATGGCACCGGCACCGGCCGGAGCCAGCGAGGGCGACGGCGGCAGCGAAGCGGCCGCCGGGGTCCGCGGCGGGGCCAGCGAGTCGTCGGCCTGGGTCTCCAACTGGCGCAGCTGGCTCTCCAGGTAGGACTTCAGCCGGGTCCGGTACTCGCGCTCGAAGCCGCGCAGGTCCTCGACCTTGCGCTCCAGCGTCGCGCGGGCCGACTCCAGCGAGCCCATCGCCACACGGTGCTTCTCCTGAGCGTCCCGCTCCAGCGCGTCCGCCTTGGCACGTGCGTCCCGCTCCAGGCCCTCGGCACGGCTGCGCGCCTCGCCGACGATCTTGTTGGCCTCGGAACGGGCCTCCGCGATCGCCTGGTCGGCCGTCTGCTGTGCGAGCGAGAGGACACGGGCGGCGCTGTCGCCACCGGGGCCCTGACCGGGCTGCTGCATCTGCGGCGGCTGCTGCATCTGCGGCGGCTGCTGCATCTGCGGCGGCTGCTGCATCTGCTGCTGCGGGGCGTGACCGCCCATGGGGCCGCCCATCGGGCCACCCATGGGACCGCCCTGCATCGGACCGGGGCCGTGCGGGCCCTGGGGACCAGGACCGTGACCGCTGGGACCGGCGGGCAGCTGCGGAACACCACCGGGCAGCTGGGGCGGACCCATCTGCGGGGGCTGCTGCTGGACCGGCGGACCCGATATGGCGGCGGGCACAGGTGCCCCGGGCCGGTCCTGCGGCTCCGGCTTGCGCATCCCCTGCTGCTGCTGGTTCTGCGCGGCGGCACGCGTGGCGGCGGCCAGCTTGGCGCGCAGGTCCTCGTTCTCACGGAGCAGGCGGGTCAGCTCGGACTCGACCTCGTCGAGGAAGGCATCGACCTCGTCCTCGTCATAGCCTTCTCGGAGGCGGACGGTCGTGAACTGCTTGTTCCGCACGTCCTCAGGAGTCAGCGGCATCTCTTCTTCACCTCTACGTAGTCGTCGGCAGTCGGCAAGACCGTATCGCTCACAGCCTGATCACGATGCTGATCAGGATGTAGACGATGATCATCAGAACGAAGAAGGACAGGTCGAGTGCCACGCCCCCGAGACGCAGCGGCGGGATGAACCGCCGCAGAAGCTTGAGCGGTGGATCGGTGATCGTGTAGGTGGCCTCGAGTATGACCACCATCGGCTTGCCGGGCTGCCATGAACGTGCGAACTGGAAGACGTAGTCCATGACCAGCCGGAAGATCAGCACGATAAGGAAACACATCAACGCGATATAGACAACCTGCAGTGCGACGCCCATTTCGCGCTTCCCTCTCCCCTGGCTCTCGTAGCTCCGGCCCTACGGCCGGGTTGTTCCCGGTGTCGTGTTCTCAGCTCTGGTTGAAGAATCCGCCCTCAGCGATACGGGCCTTGTCCTCCGCCGTGACATCGACGTTAGCAGGCGACAGCAGGAACACCTTCTGTGTCACGCGCTCAATGCTGCCATGGAGACCGAAGACGAGTCCTGCGGCAAAGTCGACAAGTCGCTTTGCGTCCGTATCGTCCATCTCCGTGAGATTCATGATCACCGGAGTGCCCTCACGGAAGTGTTCCCCGATGGTACGGGCCTCGTTGTAGGTCCTGGGGTGCAACGTGGTGATGCGGTAGGGCTCCCGCTCGGACACAACCTTGGGCATGATCACCGGTGCGTTCTTCTCCATGTTCGGGCGTTCAGGTGTGATGGATGCCACGGGCGCGATTCGGGCGGGTCGTTCCCTCTCCGCCGGGATCTGAACCGGCTCCCGCTGCGCGGGAGGCTGCACCGCTCGTACCGGTTCGTCCCGTTCCCGGTCCCGCTCCACCTGATGCGCGGGCTGGTGCCGCCGCCGGTCGCGCTCGGGCTCCGGCTCGGGTTCGAATTCGTCGTCGGGGTCGAACCCCGGACCGTCGTACCCATCGTCCTCCACGAGGCCGAGGTAGACCGCCATCTTGCGCATCGCGCCGGCCATGCTCTGAGTCCTCCGCTCTGTGGTGGATCGGCATCTGTCACCAAGTGCCCCGCGATCCACTGAGGCCTGCCCGCCAAAGGCGGGAATGACCATATTTTCTGCTGTGGTCCGACCTGCTTGGCGACGTTACCCGAGCCTCGGTCGGACTCCGAGTACCGCCGTACCGACGCGCACATGTGTCGCTCCGGCCGCAACCGCTTCCTCGAGGTCCGCGCTCATCCCCGCAGAGACCATGTTCGCAGCCGGATGGTTCCCGCGCAGGCGGGATGAGAATTCCATCAGCCGGTCGAAGGCGGCGCGTTGCCGTCCCGCGTACGGTCCGGCGAGCGGTGCGACAGTCATCAGACCGCCGAGCCGCAGCCCGGGCGCGGACTCGACCGCGGCGGCCAACTCGTCGATCCCGTCCGGCGCGACGCCGCCCCGGTCGCCCCGCTCGCCGCTCTCCGCGTCGAGTGCGACCTGGATGAGACAGCCGAGTTCGCGCCTCTCGCGCACGGCCGCCGCCGAGAGAGCCGTGACCAATTTGATCCGATCCACCGACTGCACAAAATCGGCATAACTCGCCACGGAACGAACCTTGTTCGTCTGCAATTGACCGACAAAATGC
Source organism: Streptomyces sp. NPDC002785 (assembly GCF_040295565.1). Taxonomy (NCBI): domain Bacteria; kingdom Bacillati; phylum Actinomycetota; class Actinomycetes; order Kitasatosporales; family Streptomycetaceae; genus Streptomyces; species Streptomyces sp. NPDC002785. The sequence goes on from NZ_JBEOVN010000020.1 coordinate 2,843, forward strand.
CACGCGAGCGACAGATCCGCACATTCGGCCGCCTTGGGTGCCGCGTCCTGGTCACGATTCTCAGCGACATGACGCACACCGAGTTCATGCAGAATCCGCACATCGCTCGCGGGGTAGGTCTTGGTGACCACGATGAGGGTCACTTCTTCCCGTTTGCGGCCGGCGGCGATACAGGCGGAAGCAATGCGTTCCTCCACCTGCGCCAGATTTTCGGCGAGTTGAGTCTTACGGTCCGTCATGCCCTATCAGTCCAACCAGACATATCCGGCGAGCCGCCCGGTGGTGCGGTCGCGGCGGTACGAGAAGTGGTCGCCCGATTCGAGGGTGCAGACCGCAGATGCCTGCCGGTCCTTGACCCCGAGGGCTTCGAGCTGGGCGTGGACCCCGGCGGTGACATCCACGGCCGGGGTGCCCCAGCTGGTCTCGGACCATGAGGCCGGGACGCTCTCGGCGACCTCGGCGCGCATCCGGGACGGGACTTCGTAGCACCGTCCGCAGACCGCCGGTCCGGTGCGGGCGATGATCCGGGAGGGCTCGGCGCCCAGCCCGATCATGGCCTCGACCACGGCGGGGACGACCCCGGCGACCAGACCGGGACGGCCCGCGTGCGCTGCCGCCGCGATCCCGGCGACCGGGTCGGCGAGCAGTACGGGGGTGCAGTCGGCGGTGAGGACGGCGAGAGGGAGGCCGCGCCGTGCGGTCACCACCGCGTCCACCGCGGGGATTTCCGAAGCGTCTCCCCACGGGCTGTCGACGACCGCGACGTCCCGCCCGTGCACCTGGTTCATCCAGACGACCTGCGTCGGGTCCAGACCGAAGGCCCGTGCTGCGCGCTCGCGATTGGCCAGAACGGCGGCGGGGTCATCTCCGACCGCGCCGCCGAGGTTGAGCTCCTCGTACGGAGCGACGCTCACCCCGCCCCACCTGTCGGTGAAAGCGAAGTGCGCGCGCCCCCCCGAGGGTACTGAAGACACTGCGGGCACTGCGTGGTGCGGACCTATCACTTCAAGAAGTCCGGAACATCCAGCTCTTCGGCCTGGGAGTCATGGTAGGGACGGGCCGGCGGGATGTGCGGCGGAGCGACCGGCGGCAGGTGACTCTCATTGGCCGCCGGAACGGGCTCGGCCTGGACCGGAGTCTCCTCGCGCAGAGGCAGGGAGCCCAGTCCGCCGGTCTGGCGCACGGGCTCGGCAGCGCGGACCGGCGCGGCCGGCTCCTCGCGCTTGGTGGCGTTCGCTCCCAGGACGTTCTCGCGACGGGCCGGCGGCTGTCCGCCGTCGAAGCCCGCTGCGATCACGGTGACGCGTACCTCGTCGCCCAGTGCGTCGTCGATGACCGCACCGAAGATGATGTTCGCCTCGGGGTGCGCCGCCTCGCTCACCAGCTGTGCCGCCTCGTTGATCTCGAAGAGACCGAGGTCGCTGCCGCCGGAGATGGAGAGCAGGACACCGCGGGCGCCGTCGATGGACGCCTCCAGGAGCGGCGAGGAGATCGCCATCTCCGCGGCGGCCACCGCACGGTCGTCGCCGCGGGCGGAACCGATGCCCATGAGCGCCGATCCGGCCTCGGACATGACCGACTTGACGTCGGCGAAGTCGAGGTTGATCAGACCCGGGGTCGTGATGAGGTCGGTGATGCCCTGGACACCCGAAAGCAGCACCTGGTCGGCCGACTTGAACGCGTCGAGCACGCTGACCTGGCGGTCCGAGATGGACAGCAGTCGGTCGTTGGGAATGACGATGAGGGTGTCGACCTCTTCGCGGAGCTCGGCAATGCCGTCCTCCGCCTGGTTCGCGCGTCGACGGCCCTCGAAGGTGAACGGGCGGGTGACCACGCCGATCGTCAGGGCGCCGAGCGAGCGCGCGATGTTGGCCACGACGGGTGCGCCGCCGGTGCCGGTGCCGCCGCCCTCTCCGGCGGTGACGAAGACCATGTCGGCCCCCTTGAGGACCTCCTCGATCTCCTCACGGTGGTCCTCTGCCGCCTTGCGACCGACGGCCGGGTTGGCCCCGGCGCCGAGGCCGCGGGTGAGTTCGCGGCCGACGTCGAGCTTGACGTCGGCGTCGCTCATCAACAGGGCTTGCGCATCAGTGTTGATCGCGATGAACTCGACGCCCTTGAGACCGACCTCGATCATTCGGTTGATGGCATTGACACCACCGCCGCCGACACCGATGACCTTGATGACTGCGAGGTAGTTCTGCGGTGCTGCCACGTCGAAGGCCTCTCGCCTCGAGTTACGTGTCGTCGCTTTGCGGTAGTACCGCCGCGACGACGGATGCCGATTGGGACGGTCCGAAACGCCGACCCAAACCCTAACGTTGAAGTTTAGGGTTACCAGTGTGTCTGCTTCATGAACCTTCCGAACAGGACACTAAGTCGACAAGTGGCGCACGTTCAACGAACACGCCGAACCTCCCGTTTTTCTTTTCACCCTATGTGATCACCCGTAGCGCTGACCAACCAGGGTGCTGGCCAGGCCAAATGTGCGTCAACTGCCCGACACTGCAGGGGCAGTGGGTGCACTCACGTCGAAGTGTCCCGCTTTGGGAGCGGCTTTCATGAGAGCGGTGAGGACTCTTGCCTTCACAGGACCTTCTCCACCGCTGCCCCAGGCCACCGTGCGCCCCCGGGTGAGTTCCAGGGAGATCGAATCGTACGAGGTGACCCGTACGACCTTGGTCTCCTTGGCGACGCCGACCGGAAGTTCGCCCGCGACCCGGACCGCTTCCCGCACCAGCCGGGCACTGCCGAAGCGGCGCAGGCTCGCGGACTGATCAGGTGTCAATTCCAGCAGAGGCACACGCCCGGGCGATTTGTCCACCGTTGCGAAGCGCACACCTTTCGCGTCTACTTCAATGAACTTTGCGCCCTTTTTCACCAACAGGACCGGCTGTCGTTCGGTCACCTTAAGTCCGATTCCGTGCGGCCATGACCGTACGACATCCACCGAGTCGATACGAGGCAACTTCTGGCGCAACCGGTCGGCGATGGCGTCGGTGTCCACGGAGATCAGCGGCGCCCCGATCGGTACCGCTGCGACGGCCTCCACCTCGGCCGGTGTCAGTACGTCGACACCGGTGGTCCTGACCTGCTCGATCCGGAGCCAGGAGGAGCCGTAGAGCGCCCAGACGGCGCCGCAGGCGAGCAGCAGCACGAGCACGCCGATCACGATCAGCTGTCTGCGGCTGGGCCGTCTGCGCCCTTCTGGGCGTGGGCGCGGCGGGCGGGCCGGGGAGTCCCCCCGCTGCACTGCACCGCGCTGGGCGGTCGTCGGTCCGGCCACGCTCGCTCCTTATGCCGGGTTCGGGGGCCGGCGCCCCCGAACCCGCCCGCCTCACGCGTTGCGGCGTGCGGCAATCGCCTCGTACACCATGCCGACGAGCAGGTCGTCGGCGTCCCGGCGGCCGAACTCGGCGGCGGCGCGGGACATCTCGTACAGCCGATGCGGATCCGCAAGCACCGGAAGGACGTTGCCCTGCACCCACTCTGGGGTGAGCGCCGCGTCGTCCACCAGCAGACCGCCGCCGGCGTTGACCACCGGCTGGGCGTTGAGCCGCTGTTCGCCGTTGCCGATGGGCAGCGGTACGTACGCGGCAGGGAGCCCGACAGCGGAGAGTTCGGCGACGGTCATCGCGCCCGCACGGCAGAGCATCATGTCGGCCGCCGCGTACGCGAGATCCATCCGGTCCACGTACGGTACCGGGATGTAGGGCGGCATTCCGGGCATGTTGTCGACGCGCGGCAATTCGTTCTTCGGGCCGACCACGTGCAGGATCTGGATCCCGGAGCGCTGCAGCAGCGGGGCGACCCGCTGGACCACCTCGTTGAGGTGGCGAGCGCCCTGCGAGCCGCCGGAGACCAGCAGCGTCGGCAGATTGAGGTCGAGACCGAAGGTGGCACGCGCCTCGGGGCGGACCCTGGCCCGGTCCAGGGTGGCGATGGTCCGGCGAAGCGGGATGCCGATGTAGCGGGCACCGCGCAGCTTGCTGTCGGGGGTGGAGACGGCGACCCCGTGGGCGTACCGCGAGCCGATCTTGTTGGCCAGGCCCGGCCGGGCGTTGGCCTCGTGGACGACGATCGGCACACCGGCCCGCTTGGCGGCCAGGTAGCCGGGCAGGGCGACATAGCCGCCGAAGCCGACCACGCAGTCCGCCTTGGTGCGTTCCAGGACCTGCTCGGCGGCCTTGATGGTGCCGCGCAGCCGTCCCGGGACGGTGATCAGTTCCGGGGTGGGCTTGCGCGGCAGCGGCACGGCCGGGATCAGGGCGAGTTCGTACCCCCGCTCGGGTACGAGCCTGGTCTCGAGTCCGCGCTCCGTGCCGAGGGCAGTGATTCCCACGGTCGGGTCCTGCCTGCGCAGGGCGTCCGCGAGGGCAAGCGCGGGCTCGATGTGGCCGGCGGTCCCCCCACCGGCGAGTACGACATGCACCGAAATTCACCGCTCTCCGGACGGACGCTTCTTGACGCGCCGTCTCATCGTCTTCCATCTCACCCCGGGCCTCCGCATGGCCAGGGCCGCCTTCGCGGCGGGGTCCTCTCGCGCGAACGCGATCAGCAGCCCCACAGCGAACATGGTCGGCAGCAGGGCCGATCCTCCGTAGGAGAACAGCGGGAGCGGGACACCGGCGATCGGCAGCAGGCCGAGCACCGCACCAATGTTGATCATGGCCTGCACCATGATCCAGGTGGTCACACCTCCCGCGGCGTACCTCACGAAGGGATCCTCCGTGCGTCCGGCCACGCGGATACCCGCATAGCCTAGAGCCGAGAAGAGGGCGAGTACCGACAGTGTCCCCGCCAACCCCAGTTCCTCCCCGGTGATGGCGAAGATGAAGTCGGTGTGCGGTTCAGGTAGTTGACCCCATTTTTCCACACTTGCACCGAGTCCGGAACCGAACCATCCGCCGGACGCCAGAGCATAGATGCCGTGCACGGCCTGCCAGCAGGAATCCCCCGGGCCGGGTTCGCTGGCGCCGATGCAGGCGAGCCTGGACATCCGGTTCGGGCTGGTCTTGATCAGCACGAAGGCGATCACTCCGGCGAAGGCGAGCACCCCGGCGAAGAGCCGGGTGGGGGCCCCGGCCAGCCAGAGCAGTCCGAACAGGATCGCCGTGAGAATGATCGCAGTGCCCATGTCGCCACCGAGCATGATCAGCCCGAGGAGCATGAAGGCGACCGGGACGAGCGGTACGAGCATGTGCTTCCACTGCGTGAGCAGCCGTTTGTCCTGTTTACGGGCGAGCAGGTCCGCGCCCCACAGGACCAGGGCGAGCTTCCCGAACTCGCTGGGCTGGAGCTGGAAGGGGCCGCCCAGATAGAGCCAGTTCTGGTTGCCGTGGATCGACATCCCTATCCCCGGCACCTGGACCAGCACCATCAGGAAGACGGACCCCATGAGCAGCGGATAGGCGAACGCCCGGTGCAGTTTGGCGGGCATCCGGGCACCGAGCGCCATCAGTCCGGCGCCGATGACGGCGGCGAGGAACTGTTTGCGGAAGAAATAGGTGCTGGGTTTGTCCAGCTCCAGGGCCTTGATCATCGAGGCGGAGTAGACCATCACCAGGCCGAGCACGGTGATCAGCAGGCCGGCACCCAGGATCACGTAGTACGCGGTCAGAGGGCGGTCCCAGGCCCGGCGTGCCTGCTCGTACATCCGCCGCACACCGCCGCCGCGGGGGGAGCGGGGGCCGCCGGTGGAGCGCCCCTTGGAGCGTGGCGCCGAGGGGCGCCGGAAGCCGGTGACCGGCCGGACCCGCAGGGCGGGGCCGAGGTGCACCGGGGAGCCCGCGAGCAGGGGCGGGGTGAGCGCCCGGCTGATCGCCGCGGCGGCCCGTGAGCGGTCCCCACGGGACGCGGCGGAGCTCTCTTCGGCCGGCATTGTCGCTGTCCCCTCCACTGCTCGTGCCCGGGGCTGCTGCCGAGGGCCGGGGCCTTTGGCGCGACCGCCCGCACCCGGTCGTCCGGGACAGTACGGCGCGGGGGCCGGGCCCGTCAGGCGCTCTCGGCGGCGAGTGCGCGGACCGCGTCCGCGAACGCCTCGCCCCGCTTGTTGTAATTGACGAACATGTCCATCGAGGCGCAGGCCGGGGCCATCAGTACGGTGTCCCCCGGCCGGGCGAGCCGTGCCGCCTCGCGGACCGCCTCGGACATCGCCCCAGTGTCGGTCCGGTCGAGGTCGACCACCGGGACCTCGGGGGCGTGTCGCGCGAGGGCTTCGCGGATCAGGGCCCGGTCGCGGCCGATCAGTACGACGCCCCGCAGCCGCCCGGCCGCCCCGGTCACCAGCCCGTCGAAGGTGGCTCCCTTGGCGAGGCCGCCGGCGATCCAGACGATCGGGTCGTAGGCCGCGAGGGAGGCCTCGGCGGCGTGGGTGTTGGTGGCCTTGGAGTCGTCGATGTAAGCGACCTGGGCGACGTCCGCGACATGCTCGATGCGGTGCGGGTCGGGGCGGAAAGCCCGCAGTCCGTCCCGTACGGCCGCGGGCTCGACACCGAAGGCACGGGCCAGGGCCGCGGCCGCCAGGGCGTTGGCGATGTTGTGCGGGGCCGGCGGGTTGACGTCGGCGACCTCGGCGAGCTCCTGGGCCTGCTTCTGCCGGTTCGTCACGAAGGCGCGGTCGACGAGAATGCCGTCGACGACGCCCAGTTGGGACGGGCCCGGTGTGGCCAGAGTGAAGCCGATGGCGCGGCAGCCCTCCTCGACGTCGGCCTCGCGGACCAGGTCCTCGGTCGCCTTCTCTGCCGCGTTGTAGACGCACGCGACACGGTTGCCCTCGTAGATCCGGCCCTTGTCCGCGACGTACGCCTCCATGGAGCCGTGCCAGTCGAGATGGTCCGGGGCCAGGTTGAGGACGGCCGCGGAGTGGGCGCGCAGCGAGGGCGCCCAGTGCAGCTGGTAGCTGGACAGCTCGACGGCGAGTACGTCGTACTTCTCGTCGCCGAGGACGGCGTCGAGGAGGGAGACGCCGATGTTGCCGACGGCAGCGGTGCGCAGCCCGGCCGCCTCCAGGATCGAGGCGAGCATCCGGACGGTCGTGGTCTTGCCGTTGGTGCCGGTGACCGCGAGCCAGGGTGCTGGTTCTCTGCCGTCCCGACCGCGCAGCCGCCAGGCGAGCTCGACGTCGCCCCAGACCGGGACGCCCGCCTCGGCGGCTGCGGTGAAGAGCGGCTTGTCGGGCTTCCAGCCGGGGGTGGTGACGATGAGCTCGGTGGACTCGGGCAGGGTCGCCCCGTCGCCGAGGCGCACGGTGATGCCCTGCGCCTCCAGCTCCGCGGCCTGCGTACGGGAACGCTCGTCGTCCCCGTCGTTGACCACCGTGACGACGGCCCCGAGGCCGTGCAGCACCTTGGCCGCCGGGATTCCGGAGACTCCGAGTCCCGCGACGGTGACGCGCTTGCCCTGCCAGTCCTGGTTGCTCACTTCTCGGCTGCCCATCCCGCGTAGAAGAGACCGAGTCCGACGATCACGCACATGCCCTGGATGATCCAGAAACGGACCACGACAAGGACTTCGGACCACCCCTTGAGTTCGAAGTGGTGCTGGAGCGGCGCCATCCGGAAGACCCGCTTACCGGTCATCTTGAAGGAGCCGACCTGGATGACCACGGACATGGTGATCATCACGAAGAGGCCGCCGAGAATGGCCATCAGGAACTCCGTGCGGGAGCAGATCGCCAGGCCGGCGAGCGCGCCGCCGAGGGCGAGCGAGCCGGTGTCACCCATGAAGATCTTGGCGGGCGAGGTGTTCCACCACAGGAAGCCGAAGCAGGAACCCATCAGCGCGGCAGCGACGACGGCGAGGTCGAGTGGGTCGCGCACCTCGAAACATGCATTGGGGTTGGTCAGGGTCTCCGCGTTGACGCAGGACTCCTGGAACTGCCACAGCCCGATGAAGGTGTACGCGCCGAAGACCATCACCGACGCACCGGTGGCCAGGCCGTCGAGGCCGTCCGTCAGGTTCACGCCGTTGGACATGGCGAGGATCATGAACAGCGCCCAGACGACGAACAGCACCGGGCCGATCGACCAGCCGAAGTCCGCGACGAACGACAGCTTGGTGGAGGCCGGGGTATTGCCCTGCTTGTCCGCGAACTGGAGTGAAAGGACGGCGAAGGCGATGCCGACGATCAGCTGTCCCGCCATCTTCGCCTTGGCCCGCAGACCCAGCGAACGCTGCTTGACGATCTTGATGTAGTCGTCGAGGAAGCCGACGAGCCCCATGCCGGCCATCAGGAAGAGCACCAGCACACCGGAGAAGCGCATCTGCTCGCCGGTGATTACCTTCGCCAGGACGTACGCGATGATCGTCGCCAGGATGAAGGCAATACCACCCATGGTGGGCGTGCCCTTCTTGGACCCGTGGGTGCGCGGGCCGTCGTCCCGGATGAACTGCCCGTATCCCTTGCGGGCCAGCAGCTTGATCAGCAGCGGAGTTCCGACCAGGGTCAGGAAGAGCCCGATGGCCCCCGCGAAGAGGATCTGCCTCATCGGCCCGCGACCTCGCCCTCGGACACGTTCTCCAGCAGTGCCATGGCGACCTGCTCCAGGCCGACCGACCGGGACGCCTTCACCAGCACGACGTCTCCCGGGCGCAGTTCACTGCGCAACAGGTCGACGGCAGCCTGTGCGTCGGACACGTGCACCGACTCCTCACCCCACGAACCCTCGTTGTATGCGCCCAGTTGCAGCCAGGAGGCTTCTCTGCCCCCGACTGCGACGAGCTTGCTGACGTTGAGCCGGACGGCGAGCCGCCCGACCGCGTCGTGCTCGGCGAGCGAGGCGTCGCCGAGCTCGGCCATGGGGCCGAGCACCGCCCACGTACGCCGACCCTTCCCCATGGCGGCCAGCGCGCGCAGCGCTGCTCTCATGGATTCGGGGTTCGCGTTGTAGGCGTCATTGACGAACGTCACGCCGTCCGGACGCTCGGTGACCTCCATGCGCCAGCGGGAGAGGGTGCCCGCCGCGGAGAGCCCTTCGGCGATCTCGTCTGCGGACAGGCCCAACTCATGGGCGACGGCGGCCGCGGCGAGCGCGTTCGACACGTGGTGCTCACCGTACAGGCGCATGGTCACGTCGCTGCACCCGGTGGGTGTGTGGAGCTTGAAAGTGGGGCGCCCGTCGTCGTTGAGACGGACGTTCTCTCCCCGTACGTCCGCATCCGCGGCTTCACCGAAGAGCAGCACCCGGGCTTTCGTGCGGGAGGACATGGCGCGCACGAGCGGGTCGTCGGCGTTGAGTACGGCGAGGCCGTCCTCGGGCAGTGCCTCGACCAGCTCGCCCTTCGCTTCGGCGATCTGCTCGCGGCCGCCGAACTCGCCGATGTGGGCGGTGCCGACGTTGAGGACGAGGCCGATCCGGGGCGGGACGAGGCCGGTGAGGTAACGGATGTCGCCGATGTAGCGCGCACCCATTTCGAGAACGAGGTGCTGGGTGTCCGCGGTGGCGCGCAGTGCGGTGAGCGGCAGGCCGATCTCGTTGTTGAGGTTGCCCGCCGGGTAGACGGTGGGCCCCTTGCGTTCGAGGAGCTGGGCGATGAGGTCCTTGGTGGAGGTCTTGCCCGCGGAGCCGGTGAGGGCGACGACGGCGGTGCCGAGGCGGCCGACGACAGCGCGGGCGAGCGCGCCGAGCGCGGCCACGACGTCGTCGACGACGATCGCCGGAACACCGACGGGGCGGGCGGCCAGCACGGCTGCCGCGCCCGCCTCGACGGCGCCCTGCGCGAAGTCGTGGCCGTCGACCCGTTCGCCGGCGAAGGCGACGAACAGGCTGCCTTGCTTCACCTCTCGGGAGTCCATGACGACAGGCCCGCTGACGGTCGCTGCCGGATCCGGTATGTCGTACGACTGCCCGCCGACGATTTCGGCGATCTCGGCGAGGGAAAGGGCGATCACTTGGTCATCCCTGACTGTTGTTCTCGTGGGTGTGGGCGCGGTGGGCGGCACTCTCGGTGCTGCTGTGCCCCAGGGAGCGCTCGATGGCCGCGCGCAGGACCACGCGGTCGTCGAAGGGGCGTACCACGCCGTGGATGTCCTGGCCCTGCTCGTGGCCCTTGCCGGCGATCAGCACCGTGTCACCGGGCTCGGCGCGGGCGACCACGGCGGCGATGGCGGCGGCCCGGTCGGCGTCGACCAGAACGTCGCCCCGCTCGTGGACGGGCACCTCGGCGGCGCCCGCGAGCATTGCGGCGAGGATTCCGAGGGGGTCCTCGGAACGGGGGTTGTCGGAGGTCAGTACGGCGGTGTCGGCGAGGCGGGCCGCGGCGGCGCCCATCGGGCCGCGTTTGGTGGTGTCGCGGTCGCCGCCACAGCCGAGGACGATGTGCAGCCTGCCCTCGGTGACCTTCCGCAGGGAGCGCAGCACGGATTCGACGGCGTCGGTCTTGTGCGCGTAGTCGACGACTGCGAGGTACGGCTGTCCTGCGTCGACGCGTTCCAGCCGGCCGGGGACGCCCGGAACGGCGGCGACACCGTCGGCCGCGGTCTGCGGGTCGAGGCCCGCGACGGCGAGCGTGACGATCGCGGCGAGTGTGTTGGCGACGTTGAACGGGCCGGGCAGCGGGGCCCTGGCGGCAATCCTCTCGCCCTTGGGGCCGACGACGGTGAAGGTGGAGCCCAGCGGCCCGACTTCGACGTCCTCGGCACGCCAGTCGGCGTCCGGGTGGCCCTCGGCGGAGAAGGTGACGACCGGGACGGACGCCTCGGTGACCAGCCTGCGGCCGTACTCGTCATCGAAGTTGACGACGCCCTGCCGGCTGCGCAGCGGGGTGAAGAGCTGCGCCTTGGCCTGGAAGTAGTCCTCCATTCCGGAGTGGAACTCCATGTGCTCCGGGCTGAGGTTGTTGAAGACCGCGACGTCGAAGACGCAGCCGTCGACCCGGCCGAGCACCAGGGCGTGGCTGGAAACCTCCATGGTCACCGAGTCGACGCCGCGTTCGCGTATGACGGCGAACAGGGCCTGCAGGTCGGTGGCTTCGGGGGTGGTGCGCTCGGACTTGATGCGCTCGTCGCCGATCCGCGTCTCCACGGTGCCGATCAGCCCGGTGGCGCGCCCGGCGCCCCGGAAGCCACCCTCGACGAGGTACGCGGTGGTGGTCTTGCCGGAGGTTCCGGTGATGCCGATCTGGAGGAGATCGGCGCCGGGCCGTCCGTAGATCTCGGCGGCGAGTTCGCCCATCCGGCCGCGCGGGTCCTCGGTGACCAGTACCGGCAGTCCGGTGGCTGCGGCGCGCTCGGCGCCGACCGGGTCGGTGAGGATCGCCGCCGCTCCGAGGCCGGCCGCCTGGGCGGCGAAGTCGGCACCGTGGAAGCGGGCACCCGGCAGGGCCGCGTACACATCACCGGGGCGGACCGCCCGCGAGTCGTGGGTGATGCCGGTGACCTCGCAGGTTCCCGGCGGTTCGACTCCCAGCCGGGCTGCCAGCTCGCCGAGGGGCGTCGGCCTGAGCCGATCCGGGCGGGGCGCTCCCGGGTAGTTCACAGGGGCGTCCTTCTGGGTGGTTTGGAACTGATCAGCGTGGGGCACGGCGGTGAGCGTACCGGGCCCACCCGGCCTCTCGCGAAGTGAGGGGTCGGGGCTCTGGTGGTTCCCGTTCCGGTTCCCGGGATCGGGGGTGATGGTTGTCACTGGCTGCTGTCCCCGTGTTCACTCGCCGGGCTGGAAGAGCACCGGCAGCTGGGCTGACTTGCTGCCGGACGGTGGCGTCTGGAGGGTCTTGAGTGCGAACTCCAGGACCTGCTTGTAGATCGGTCCGCAGGTCTGACCGCCGAAGTAGCTGCCCTTGGTCGGGTTCTGAATCGCGCAGTAGACGGTGACCTGCGGGTTGTCGGCGGGTGCGAAGCCCGCGAAGGACGCGGTGTAGCCGTGGTAGCCGCCGCGTACCGGATCGACCCGGTTGGCCGTACCGGTCTTGCCCGCCACCCGGTAGCCCGGGATCTGGGCCTTCGTCCCGGTGCCCTCCTCGTCACCGACCACCGACTCCAGCATGGTGGCGAGCGTCTTGGCGGTCTTCTCACTGATCACCCGGGTCCGTTCGGGAGCGGCAGCGGCCTTGAAGCGGCCGTCGGGGCCCTTGGCGCCGCGTACCAGCGTGGGCGCGACGCGTACCCCGCCGTTGGCGATCGTCGAGTAGATGGAGGCGGCCTGCATGGCGTTGAGCGAGAGGCCCTGGCCGAACGGGATCGTGTACTGCTGCGAGGTCGACCAGGTCTCGGGCTTGGCGAGGATGCCGGGGGTCTCACCCGGGTAGTCGAGACCGGTCGGCGAGCCGATCCCGAATTTGCGCAGGTAGGAGTAGAGGACCTTGTTGGACTCGGCCTGGGTCTTGCCGAGCTCTCCGGTGGCCAGGATCGTGCCGATGTTGCTCGACTTGGCGAGTACGCCGTTGAGCGTCAGGTACCAGGTGGGGTGGTCGATGTCGTCCTTGAAGAGCCGGTCGCCGCGGTGCAGCCGGTTGGGGACGGTGACATGGGTGCCGGGGGTGGCTACCCCCTCCTCCAGCACGGCGGCCATGGACATGACCTTGCTGGTGGAGCCGGGCTCGTACACGTCCTGGAGCGCCGCATTGCCGAGCGACGCCGCGTTGGCCTGCGAGAGGTCGTTGGGGTCGAAGCCGGGTGCGTTGGCCATGGCGAGGACCTCGCCGGTCCTGGTGTTCTGCACGACCACGTAGCCGCGGTCCGCCTTGGACTTCTTCACCTGGTCGGTGATGGCCTGCTGGGCGGCCCACTGGATGTCGCGGTCGATGGTCAGCTCGATGTCGGACCCGGCGACGGCCGGGACTTCCTTGGTGCCCGCGGTGGGCACCCGCCGGCCGCCGGACTGGGCGTACTTGATCTTGCCGTCCTCGCCCGCCAGCTCCTTGTCCAGCTTCGATTCGAGGCCGCCCGCGCCCTTGCCGTCGGCGTTGACATAACCGAGTATCCCGGCGGCGAGCCCTCCGTTGGGGTACACCCGTTTGGTGGTCGACTCCTGGAAGACCCCGGCCAGCACATTGGCTCCGGGGCCGCCGGCCGCCCTGTCCTTCGCGGCCTTCTCGGCGAAGACGGACTTGAGGTCCTTGATCTGATTCCAGACCTGCGGGGTCTGCCGGCGGGCCAGGACGGTGTACCGGCCCTTCTTGGACAGTTTCGCGGTCAGCTCGGCGGCGTCGACGCCGAGGATCGGGGCGAGGAGCGCTCCCGCCTGCCGGGGCGCGTCGGGGGCCTTGCTGAATTCGGGCGTGAACATCGACGGGTCGGCGGTGATGTCGTACGCGTCGACGCTGGTGGCCAGCGCGATACCGCTGCGATCGGTGATCTGGCCGCGCTCGGCGGAGATCGTGTAGCTGAGGTAGCGGTTCTCCTTGGCCTTGGCCGCGTACGCGTTGGCGTCGACGGCCTGGACCTGGAGAAGGCGGACGACGAACACCAGCATGACGAGCGTCAGGGCGACGCTGACCAGGCGGAGCCGGGGGCGCGGGCTGCCGAGGCGGAGGGAGCGCGCGGGCCGGTTGCGGGGCGCGCCGGCGCGTGGCGCCGGGGAGGAGGGGCGGCGGGTGGGCCGGGGGCGTCCCTGGCTGCCTGCGGCGCTACGGGGGCGCGCGGGGCCGGGGACCCGGCGGCGCGGTGGTTCCTTGGGAGACACTGCGTCACCTGCCGGGGCTCGTCGAGGGCTGGTCTGCCGGGGTACGCGGCCCGGTGGGCGGGGCCGCGGAGGTGCTGGGCTTCACGGCGGCCGAGGCCGGTGCCGAGGGAGAGGGCGAGCCGGTGGCCGGCGTCGGTGCGCCGCCGGACGGTGCGGTCGCGGGGGGCTTCTCGGGGTTACTGGGCTTGCGTGGCGGAGCTGCGGGGGTCGGCTCGGCGCTGGCCTCGGCGGGTACGCCGCGGACCTTACCGTCCGCGTCGAGGAAGGCGGGGCTGCCACCGGGCACCATGCCCAGTTCGCGGGCGCGCTGCTCCAGGGCCTCCGGCTCGGAGTAGTTGTCGACGTCGTTCTGGAGGGCCTGCTGCTCGTCGGTGAGCTCCGTGGTCCGCTTCTTCAGCTCGCTCAGCCTGAACGATCCTTCGTTGAGGGCCGAGTTGAGCACCAGGAGGGTGATCAGACCGCCGCCGAGGAGCAGCACGACCAGCAGGACGAAGGGGGTACGGGCCGCCTTGCTGGGCCCGGACGGCATCAGCCGGGCGAGCCGCGCCGCCCGCCCTTTCAACTGCCCGGCCGGTTTGCTCACCGCGCCGCTCCGGGCGTCGCCGGTGTCCGGGTTCCCGGACACCGGACGCTCATCGTTCCTCCTCGCGGATCCGCTGGGCGCCGCGCAGCCTGGCGGGAGCGGCGCGCCGGTTCTCGGCGACCTCCTCCTCCGTGGGCAGCTCCGCACCGCGGGTCAGCAGCTTCAGCCGGGGCTGATAGCGCTCGGGCACGACCGGCAGTCCGGGCGGCGCCGTGGTGGCGGCGCCCGCCGCGAAGACCTGCTTGACCAACCGGTCCTCCAGCGAGTGGTACGAGAGGACGGCGATACGGCCGCCGACCGCGAGGCTCTGCACGGCGGCCGGAATGGCCCGCTCAAGGACGGTGAGCTCGCCGTTGACCTCGATGCGCAACGCCTGGAAGGTGCGCTTGGCAGGGTTGCCGCCGGTGCGCTTGGCGGCCTGCGGCAGCGAGTCACGGATCAGCTCGACGAGCCGGGCGCTGTTACTGAACGGCTCCTTCTCGCGCTCGCGCACGATCGCGGAGACGATCCGCTTGGCCTGCTTCTCCTCGCCGTACGCCCGCAGGATCCGTACCAGTTCGCCCGGCGGGTACGTGTTGAGCACCTCAGCAGCACCGATGCCGGTCGTCTGGTCCATGCGCATGTCGAGCGGAGCGTCCTGGGCGTACGCGAATCCGCGGTCGGCCTCGTCCAGCTGCATGGAGGAGACACCTAGGTCGAACAGGACGCCCTGGACCTTGGGGATGCCGAGCCTGGCAAGCACCTCGGGCAGTTCGTCGTAGACCGCGTGCACCAGGGTGGCCCGGTCTCCGTACGGGGCGAGCCGCTCGCCGGAGAGCCGCAGCGCCTCCTTGTCCCGGTCCAGCGCGACCAGCCGCGCGGAGGGAAAAGCGGAGAGCAGCGCCTCGCTGTGTCCGCCGAGGCCGAGGGTGCAGTCGACGACCACGGGCTGCGGCGGGCCTGGCGCCTCCAGAGCCGGGGCCAACAGGTCCAGGCACCGCTGGAGCATCACCGGGACGTGTCGGGTCTGGCTCATGCGCCCTCTCAGGCTCAGGTCCCGTGTGGCCGTACGTACGGCCCGGTCCCCGCCCGCTCGGAAGGGGAGGTCGGCCGGCGCCGGGGAAGGGGCATCGGTCGACCGGCGAGCGGGAGAGGGCCGGACCGTACGTACGCCGCACACACGGGGGAAATCTACGGAATGTGCAGGGTGTCGGTAACTTCCCGTCACTTTAGTCCACCCTGCCATTCGATCGATTCCCGATCAATCAACCGGAGGGCAGCGCGTCGCCCCGCCCGCTGTTCACCCGGCCGAATGAACAGCTGCGAGGCTTGTGGGTTACCTCACAACAAGCCTCGTTGACGTTCTTTGTCCCTTCTCACAGCACGACGGGACCAGGGGTGAGAGCTAACGTCATATCCATGTCGACTTCCGCGCACTCCCCCAGCGGGTCTTCCGCGCCCGCTGCCGACCAGGCCCGCACCGGGGGCACGGTCACCGACCGCCTCGTCGAGGCGAACGTCCGGTATGCCACCGAATTCATCGACCCGGGCATGGACGCCAAGCCGGTACTGCGCGTCGCCGTGGTCGCCTGCATGGACGCCCGGCTCGACCTGCACGACGCACTGGGTCTGTCGCTCGGCGACTGCCACACCATCCGCAACGCGGGCGGCGTGGTCACCGATGACGTGATCCGTTCTCTGACCATCAGCCAGCGGGCTCTCGGCACCCGCAGCGTCATACTCATTCATCACACGAATTGCGGCCTGGAATCGATCACCGAGGAATTCCGCCACGAGCTGGAGGTGGAGGTCGGTCAGCGACCGGTCTGGGCGGTCGAGGCGTACAAGGACGCCGACCAGGACGTACGGCAGTCGATGCAGCGCGTGCGCACCTCGCCGTTCCTGCTGCACACCGACGACATTCGCGGCTTCGTCTTCGATGTGACCAGCGGCTTGCTGCGCGAGATCCTTCCCGCCTCCTGACCACCCGGACGGTCTTCGTCGGGAACCCATAACCCCACCGAACCCGACATATCGCCCTCACTTATCCACAGGCGAGTGACACGAAGCCGCAACGGCAACAAGAATGCGCATGTGGCATCTCGCCGGACGTTTCCGGAGGGGTGTCCGTGTTTCGGGGTGGGCCGGGCCGCTACATGCGCGTCGGTCCCTGAATGGGGTACCCCCTGCTCCTGGCGAGCTTGGGGCAGGGCCGAGGAGGGCCGGGTGACGACCTATGACGATCGAGCGAGCCTCACAGATCTGACCACGACTGCGGAGCGGGTGCGCAGGTCGGTGGAGAGCGTGATCGAGGGCAAGCCTGAGGTCGTACGGCTTTCGCTGACCGTGCTGCTGGCGGAGGGGCATCTCCTCATCGAGGATGTCCCCGGCGTCGGCAAGACGATGCTGGCCAAGGCGCTGGCGCGGTCCATCGACTGCTCGGTGCGGCGCATTCAGTTCACACCGGACCTGCTGCCTTCGGACATCACCGGTGTGTCCATCTTCGACCAGCAGCGGCGCGACTTCGAATTCAAACCGGGCGCGATCTTCGCCCAGATCGTGATCGGCGACGAGATCAACCGGGCCTCACCGAAGACCCAGTCGGCGCTGCTGGAGTCGATGGAGGAGCGCCAGGTCACCATCGACGGGCACACGTACGAGCTGCCCGACCCGTTCATGGTGGTGGCCACCCAGAACCCGGTGGAGATGGAGGGCACCTATCCGCTGCCCGAAGCCCAGCGCGACCGGTTCATGGCCCGGGTGTCGATCGGCTATCCGAGTGCGGACGCCGAGCTGCAGATGCTCGATGTGCACGGCGGGATCTCGCCGCTCGACGATCTGCAGCCGGTGGCGCACGCGCACGACATGGTGAAGCTGATCGAGGCGGTACGGACGGTACATGTGGCCGATGCCGTGCGGCGGTACGCGGTGGAGCTCGTCGGGGCCACCCGCAGCCATCCCGATCTCCGGCTCGGCGCCTCGCCGCGAGCCACCCTGCATCTGCTGCGCGCGGCGAAGGCCTCCGCGGCGCTGAGCGGCCGGGACTACTGCCTGCCGGACGATGTGCAGGCGCTGGCGGTCGCGGTGCTCGCGCACCGGCTGCTGCCGACGGCACAGGCCCAGCTGAACCGTCGTACGGCCGAGCAGGTCGTGCTGGAGATCCTGCAGCAGACGCCGGTGCCTACCGCCGGCGGCGGCGCCCAGGTGCAGCCCCAGCACCACCCGGGCCGTCCGGTGTACGGCCGGCAGCAGCCCGGCGTACGGCGGGTGTGATGACCTCCGGGGGGCCGGCCGCGATGGACGACGGCGACGACAAGGGCGGTCTGCGGGCCGCTCTGAGCGGGCTGACCACGCGCGGGCGGTCCTTCCTCGCAGCCGGTATCGCCGCGGCGATCTGCGCATATGTGCTGGGACAGGCGGATCTGCTGCGGGTCGGGCTACTGCTCGCCGCGCTGCCGCTCGTCTGTGTCGTGGTGCTCGTCCGTACCCGTTACCGGGTCGCGGGCACCCGGCGGCTCTCACCGTCCCGGGTGCCCGTGGGCACGGAGGCGCGGGTCCATCTGCGGATGGAGAACGTGTCGCGGCTGCCGACCGGGCTGCTGATGCTGCAGGACCGGGTGCCCTATGTACTCGGGCCGCGACCCCGGTTCGTGCTCGACCGGGTGGAGGCGGGCGGCCGTCGCGAGGTCTCCTATCGGGTGCGGTCGGATCTGCGCGGGCGCTATCCGCTGGGGCCGCTGCAGCTGCGGCTGAGCGATCCGTTCGGGCTGTGCGAGCTGACCCGTTCGTTCAGCGCGTACGACACCCTCGTCGTCATTCCACGGACCGAGCCCCTGCCACCGGTACGGCTGGCGGGCGAGGCCTCGGGGTACGGCGAGGGACGGCAGCGTTCGCTGGCGCTGGCCGGTGACGACGACGTGATTCCGCGCGGCTACCGGCACGGCGACGATCTGCGCCGGGTCCACTGGCGCTCCACCGCACGCTACGGCGAACTGATGGTGCGCCGCGAGGAGCAGCCGCAGCGGGCCAGGTGCACAGTACTGCTGGACACTCGGCGGATCGCCTATCAGGGGATGGGGCCCGACTCCGCCTTCGAGTGGGCGGTGTCCGGGGTGGCGTCCACGCTGGTGCACATGCTGGAGCGCGGCTTCGCGGTCCGGCTGCTGACCGACGACGGGAACGCGGTTCCGGGCGAGGGCGAAGGAGGCTTCGCCGGATCGACACAGGAGTCCGCGAACTCCGCGGGTCTGATGATGGACACCCTGGCGGTGGTCGACCACTCCGACGGGGGCGGTCTGTCACGTGCGTACGACGTGCTGCGCGGCGGCAGCGAAGGGCTGCTGATCGCGTTCTTCGGTGATCTGGACGAGGAGCAGGCGGCAATGGCGGCCCGGATGCGGCAGCGCAGTGGCGGCGCAGTCGCGTTCGTACTGGACAGTACGGCCTGGGTGCAGGGCACCGCCCCGCCCGCAGGGGCGGACACGGCGTTCGAGCGGCGGCTGCGGCTGCTGCGCGAATCGGGCTGGACGGCGGTGGCGGTGGCGCCGGGGACCGGTCTCGCCCGGTATTGGCAGCAGGCAGGGCACCAAGGCCTGGCGACGCAGTCCGCTGCCGTCGGCGGCACGACAGGTGGCACGACAGGTTTCTCCGGGGGATGGTCATGAACGGTCGTGGTCGGCTGACGCTGTGCGCCTTTGCGGCGACGCTGTTGGCGGCGGGCTCGATGCTGCCGCTGGTCGAGCCGGCCGGGTGGATCCTGCAGGCTGCGTTTCTGCTGGCGGTCCAGAGCGGGATGGGCGCGCTCGCCCGCCGGGTGCCCATGCCCCGAATGCTGATCGTCTCGGCGCAGACGCTGGTCACGCTGGTTCTGCTGACGGTGGTGTTCGCCAGGACTCAGGCGTTGGCCGGCGTCCTGCCGGATCCCGAGGCCGTCCACCGGCTCGCGGATCTGCTGACGTCGGGCGCCGAGGATGTCGGAAGGTACGCCGCTCCGGCGCCCGTGACGGACGGCATCCGGCTGATGCTGATCGGAGGTGTGCTCCTGGTCGGCCTGGTCGTGGACGCCCTCGCTGTGACGTTCCGCAGCGCGGCCCCGGCCGGTCTGCCGCTCCTCGCGCTGTACTCGGTCGCCGCAGGACTTTCCGAGGGTGGAGCGGACTGGCTCTGGTTCCTGCTCGCGGCCGGTGGCTATCTGCTGCTTCTGCTGGCCGAGGGCCAGGACCGGCTCTCCCAGTGGGGGCGGGTCTTCAGCGGCGCGACCAGATCCCCGGGCGGTTCGGCGGTCGGTGCGGCGATCTCCGGCGGCCGCCCGGCGGCCCCGGTCCGCACCGGACGCCGCATCGGCGCGCTGGCGCTGGGGATCTCACTGGTCGTACCGGCGGCGCTGCCGGCGCTCGACAGCAGTCTGCTGGCCGGTACGGGCGGCACGAACGGCAAGGGGAGCGGCGGCACCATCTCAGCGGTCAACCCCCTGGTCTCGCTGCAGAACAATCTGAACCAGTCGGAGAACCGGGAGGTGATGTCCTACCGCACCAATTCCGGTGACCCGCAGGGCTTCTACCTGCGGATCCTGGCCCTGGACCAGTTCAACGGAAACGAGTGGCGGCCCTCCACCCGCAGTCTGAAGGATGTGCCGAAGCGGCTCCCGGCCCCGGAGGGTCTCAGCCCGGACGTGATGGTCACGGAGACCAGGTCGAACATCTCCGCGTCCCGTTCGTACCAGCAGACCTATCTGCCGCTCCCCTATCCCGCGACCGAGGTCAGGATCGACGGGCGCTGGCGGTACGAGCCGATGGGGCGGACGCTCGTCGGTGACCGCGGGGAGACGACCCGCGGCGCGCAGTACCAGGTCTCCAGTCTGATGGTCCAGCCGACCGCCGATCAGCTCGCTGCGGCAGGCACTCCGCCGGCCGCTCTGCAGCGCGAGTACACCCATGTTCCCGGCTCCCTGCCGAAGGTGGTCAGGGAGACTGCGCACAGGGTGACGAAGGGCGCCGCCAACAACTACGAGCGTGCGGTGAAGCTGCAGAACTTCTTCGCCTCGGACGGCGGCTTCACCTACGACACCTCGGTGAACTCGGGCACCGGGAGCGCGGCGATCGGCCGGTTCCTGAAGGACAAGCAGGGCTTCTGCGTCCACTTCTCGTTCACGATGGCCGCGATGGCGCGGACGCTGGGTATTCCGGCGCGGGTCGCGGTGGGCTTCACTCCTGGCACTGCACAGCCGAACGGTTCGGTGTCGGTGGGGCTGCGCGATGCGCATGCCTGGCCCGAGCTGTATTTCGAGGGCATCGGGTGGACCCGTTTCGAACCGACCCCGGCGCGGGGCACCGCCCCGTCCTACACCCAGCCTGACGCCCCGGCCGGCGGCACATTCGACCCGGCCCGGCCCGAGAAGGGCGCCTCGGCCGCTCCGACGGTCGCGCCGTCCGTCTCGGACAGTTGCCCGGCTCAGATGCGCAAGCAGGGCGAGTGCGGCAGCTCGGCGGCGCCGGGGGTGGTTGCTCCGACGGATTCCGGGACGCCGACAGGCACCGTCCTCGGTCTGGTCCTGGTCGCCTTGGTGGTCCTGGCGCTGCCGTTGCTGCCCATGCTCTGGCGGCTTCGGGCGCGCAGGCGCAGGCTGAGTTTCTCCGCCGGACGTACGCCGGCTGATGCAACGGCCAGAACGCTGGCGGCCTGGCGGGAGATCATCGACACGGCGTGGGACCACGGCATCGAGCCGGACGACTCCCAGACCCCGCGCAAGGTGGCGGCCCGGGTGGTGCGGCTGGGGCAGCTCGACCCCGACGAGGCCACCGCGGTGCACCGGGTGGCGGGGGCGGTGGAGCAGGTGCTCTACGCCCCGGAGCCCCGGTCGGGTACCGGGCTCGCCGAGGACGTGGAGGCGGTACGGGCCGGACTGCGGGCGTCGGCCGGCCGGTTCACCCGAATCCGTGCAGTCGTGGCACCGCGCTCGGCCGTTCGGGTGATCTGGGCGGCCTCGGATCGCTGGGCGGCGTTCACCGGCAGGTGGGCGTCGCGGTGGGGCCGGGACCGGTGGACGGGTCGGCTGCGGCGGCCGTCCCGCCAACAGGGATGACGGGGGGGGCGTGGCCTGCGCCCCGTCTCCACCACGCCAACAGGGGTGACGGGGGGCCGGCCTGCGGCCCGCCTCCACCACGCCAGCGGGCATGAGGGGGCGTGGCCTGCGGCCCGCCTCTGTCCTCGATCGCCGGACGGGCCGGCAGGCGCCTGGGGCCACCCGGCAGCCTTTCACCCCGGCAGCGGACGCGGGCTTGAAGCTTCCTGGGGCCGGCCCGCAGTCCCTCGCCCTGAAGAGCCGGACAGGTTTGGCGCTTCCTCGGGCCTGCCCGGCGATTGAGGGCAGGCCGGAGCCGAAGGCCAGCCCCGGGCACACGTGAGGGGCGGCCGCAAAAATGCGGCCGCCCCTCACCCAAGATTGTCCGGGGCCCTACTGGCCCTGCTCGTCACGGCGGCGCTGCCACCGCTGCTCGATCCGGTTCATCACGGTCCGGCGTTGCCTGGGCTGGCGGCGTTCGCCACCGCCTCCGGCTGCCTGTCGCTCGCCCGGCTTGGGCGCTTTGCGCCAACCAGTGACCGCAAGGACCGCACAGCCGAGCATGACGAGGAACCCCACCACACTGATCCAGATCTGCTGGGCGACCATTCCGGCCATGAGGAGCGCGATACCCACCAGGAAGCCTGCGACCGCCTGGTAGACCCGTCGCCGGGTGTACGTACGCAGCCCGCTTCCCTCGAGCGCTGTCGCGAACTTGGGATCTTCGGCGTACAGCGCTCGCTCCATTTGCTCGAGCATTCGCTGCTCGTGCTCCGAGAGCGGCACGGAGTCCTCCTCGTCGTCGGCCGCGGGGGGGGCGGCCGGTATGCGGCCATTCCAGGATAGGCAGGGATTCGTCCCCGTGAAACCCGCCCTCTTTCCAATCAGCCAGTCCGGGCCGCAACGACGGCTCAGCTGCTGAGGCGTTGATTCCCCAACCTCCGATCCGTCATGCCGGATGGTGTCCCCCGATCATACGGGGCCAAGTCCCCGATCGGGGGTCCTGGGGCGTACTCCATCTGCGGCTGCGTCCCTGATCAGCCGCGCTACAGCTGAGCTGCCACCGGCCGGCGGTCGCGCTCAGGCGCGCTTCGTGCCCAGAACGTGCAGCTGCGTCGCGACCGAGTGGAAGGCGGGCAGTTCGGCCGCGGCCGCCTCCAGCCTGAGCAGGGCCTCCATGGCACCGGGTTCAGTGTCCACCAAGGCGCCCGGTACGAGGTCGGCGAAGACCCGTACGCCGTGGACCGCGCCGACCTCGACATCCGCCGCGGAGACCAGCTCGGTGAGCTGCTCCGCGGTGTAGCGCCGAGGCACCGGGTCCCCGTCGCCCCAGCGGCCGGCCGGGTCGCTGAGCGCCTGCCGGGCCTCGGTGAAGTGACCGGCGAGCGCCCGGGCCAGGACTGCGCCACCGAGCCCGGCGGCAAGCAGGCTGAGCGCACCGGACGGACGGAGAGCCGCGACCGCGTTGCGCACGCCCTCGGCGGGGTCGTCCACGTACTCCAGGACTCCGTGACACAACACCGCGTCGTAACCACCGCGCTCGACCACCTCGAACAGGCCGTGGATGTCGCCCTGGACCCCGCGGACCCGGTCGGCGACCCCGGCCTCGGCGGCTCGGCGCTCCAGGGCGAAGAGCGCGTTGGGGCTGGGGTCGACGACGGTGACCCGGTGGCCGAGACGGGCTACCGGCACCGCGAAGTTGCCGGTGCCGCCGCCGGTGTCCAGGACATCCAGGGCGTCCCTGCCGGTCGCCTTGACCTGGCGGTCGAGGGCGTCCTTCAGGACCTCCCAGACCACGGCGGTACGGAGGGAGGCGCGGGGGCGCAGCTGGTCCGACACGGCAGATGACTCCTCGACACGATGCCGCCACTGACGGCGGAGCGTGAACAGTGCAGGTGGTGGTGCTGTCCACCCTATTGCCTCGCGCCCCCGTCGCCGTCATCCCGCGTCGGGCCGCTCCTTCCGGGCCTGCGGGAGCACCGGCTGAAGCGCCAGCATCCGCTCGACCAGGCGCAGGAACGTCGCCGCGTCACGCAGCAGATCGTCGGCGTCCCGTCGACTGGCCGCGCCCGGTATACCGGCTTCCGCGCGGGCCCTGCGACGGGCACCGGAGGCGAACAGCGCGCTCCATTCGGTCAGCTCGGGGGCTATTTCCGGGAGGACCTCCCAGGCGCTGCGGATCCGCTCCCGGCGCCGCCTGGAGATCTCGGGGCGGCCCCGCACGGCGAGCACGGCGGCGGCGGTGCGCAGCGCGGCCAGGTGGGCGGTGGCATACCGCTCGTTCGGCACGTCGAGAACGGCGGCCTCGTCGAGGCCGGTGTGGGCCTGGGCGAGCAGGTCGAGGGCGGCGGGCGGCGCCGTGGTGCGGCGCGGAACGGGGTGGACATCGTTTGCCGGACCGGTCAGTGAGGGGGCAGGGCCGTCTGCGCGGCGCCGGGGTGCGGCTGCTGCTGACGAGTGGGCCATGACGAAACCTCCTGTCTCGTGTAACGGCTCCGTGGCCGTATGTATCCATCGTGAGGGGCACCACTGACAATCGAGCCCGCCTACCCCCTGACCTGCTCTTTTGCTTCGATCGGGAGTTCACGCTATTTTTTGGACTGACCAGTCAGTTCAAAAACGAGGGGGAGGGTCTGTGGACAGCCCGCACGGGGCAGCTGTCACCGCCGAGGATTTCGGGCTCAAGGGACCACGCGGCTGGGCCTTCCGCAGCGTAGGCATCAAGGCCGGGCCCGGCTCACTTGTGGCGATCGAGGGCCCGTCCGGCTCCGGCCGCACCTGCCTGTTGCTCGCCCTCACCGGCCGGATGCGCCCCACCGAGGGCCGGGCGGAGATCGGCGGACTGTGCCTGCCGCGCAAGATGGCCGCTGTACGCCGCATCAGTGCGCTGGGTCCGGTGCCCGGGGTCAGCGAGCTCGACCCGGCCTTCACCGTCGCCGAGCACCTGCGCGAGCGGGCCCTGCTGCAGCGCCGCTTCGACGGTTCGCTGCGCGCCCTGCTGCGTCCGCGCGCCGAGCGCATCGCCACCGCGCGGGGACGGATCGACGCGGCGCTGGACGCCGCCGGACTCGCCCCCGCCGCCCTGCCCAAGGCCGAGCGGACCTCCGTACGGGATCTGGAACGGCTGGAGGCGCTGCGGCTGTCCATCGCCCTCGCGCTGATCGGCCGTCCCCGGCTGCTCGCGGTGGACGACACGGATCTCAAGCTCTCCGACTCCGAACGGGCCCAGGCCTGGGAGCTGCTGCGGTCGATCGCCGACAGCGGGACGACCGTGCTCGCCGTGTGCAGCCAGGCACCCGAGGGCGCCATCACCGTACGTACCGGCACCACGGCCGCACCGGCGGACGCGCAGGACACCGCAGCCGAGGAAACCACGACCGAGAAGGGACCGGCCGATGCGTTCGCCGAGACTGGCCGCGCTTGAGCTGAAGCGTTTCGGCAGGGGAAAGCTCCCGATCGCCGCACTCATCGCGCTCCTGCTGCTGCCGCTGCTCTACGGTGCCCTGTACCTGTGCTCCTTCTGGGACCCGTACAGCCGCCTCGACAAGATCCCGGTCGCGCTGGTCAACGACGACAAGGGCGCCACCGCCGCCGGAAAGCACATCGCGGTCGGCGACGAGATCACCGGCAAGCTCCTCGACTCCAAGACCTTCGAGTGGCACAAGGTGAGTTCCGCCGAGGCGCACAAGGGCGTCGAGGACGGTACGTACTACCTCTCGCTCACCATGCCGTCGGACTTCAGCAAGCGGATCGCGTCCAGTTCGGGTGACTCCCCCGAGACCGGCGCGCTCCAGGTGCGGACCAACGACGCCAACAACTACATCGTCGGGCAGATCTCCCGGACGGTGTTCTCCGAGGTGCGCACCGCCGCGTCGACCAACGCCTCGCGCAGCTTCCTCGACCGGATCTTCATCAGCTTCTCCGACCTCCACGACGCGACGGCCAAGGCCGCCAAGGGCGCCGACGACCTCAAGGGCGGCATCGGCAAGGCGAAGAAGGGATCGCAGGATCTGGCGGACGGGCTGAAGAACGCCAAGGCCGGCAGCAGCAATCTGGCCGGTGGGATCGTCAAGCTGAACACGGGAGCGGGCGACCTTGAAACCGGCTCCCGGCAGGTCGCCGAGGGCACCCAGCTGCTCGCCGACAAGGTCAACGGGGTGGCGGCCGACGCCCGCCCGTTCCTGAAGGACAACGGCAAGTCGATCGGCGACACCGCCCGGCTGGTCGCCGATTCCTCGCAGACCGTACGGGACAACCTCGACCGGCTGGTGAAGTCGGCGCCCACCGCGGCAACCGCCGCCCACACGGCCTCCGACGACCTCGCCGAGGTCTACCGCACCAGTTGCACCCAGCAGCCGCCCACCGATCCCACCGTCTGCCCGCCGCTGAAGCGCGCGAAGACCGCGGCAGCCGATGTCGCGAAGGTCGCCGACGATGTGAATGTGCTGGTCACGAACCAGAACGGCGATCTGAAGAAGCTGCGCGGCCGGCTGACCACGCTGCAACAGCAGGCCAATGACCTCGCCAAGAGCGCGCCGCACCTGGACGAGGACCTGAAGTCCGCGGTGAAGAAGGTCAACGCGCTCAACACCGGCGCCCACAAGGTCGCCAAGGGAGCGAGCGAACTGCACACCGGCCTGGCCACGGCCAAGACCGGCTCCACCGACCTCGACACCGGGGTGAGCAATCTCAAGAAGGGCGCGATCGACCTGGACGGCGGGCTGGTCCGGCTCGGCGACGGTTCGGCCACCCTCGCCCAGGGACTCAACGACGGCGTCGGCAAGATCCCCGACTACGACAAGAAGGACCGCGACGCGCGTACGGAAGTCATGGCCGACCCGGTGCAGCTGGCCTCCAAGTCGCTGCACGCGGCCCCCAACTACGGCACCGGCTTCGCCCCTTACTTCATCCCGCTCTCCCTCTGGGTCGGCGCGATGGTGGCGTACATGCTGATCCAGCCGCTCAACCGGCGCGCACTCGCCGCCGGGGCCTCCGCCTGGCGGATCGCCTTCGCGGGCTGGCTGCCGGTGGCCTCGATCGGTCTGCTGCAGGTGGCTGCCCTGATGTCCGTACTGCACTGGGGGCTCGGTCTGCAGATGACCCGTGCCGCCGGAACGATCGGCTTCCTGGCGCTGGTGACTTGCTGCTTCTCAGCGATCGTCCAGTGGCTCAACGCCCGGTTCGGGGCTGCGGGACGGATTCTCGTGCTGGCGGTGCTGATGCTCCAGTTGACCTCGGCCGGGGGTACGTATCCCGTCCAGACCAGCCCCGGATTCTTCAACGCGATCCACCCCTACCTGCCGATGAGTTACATCGTCGAGGGGCTGCGCCGGCTGATCACGGGCGGCGGGCTCGGTCCGGTCTGGCATGGCTGCGCGGTGCTGCTGGCCTTCACAGCGGGGGCGCTCGCCCTGACCGCGCTCTCCGCGCGCCGCAAGCAGGTGTGGACCCTGGACCGGCTTCACCCGGAACTGAGCCTGTGAGCGCGCCCGGACCTGTGAGAATCAGGGGCATGGAAAGCAGTAGCACCACGCGCCGCCAGGCCACCCGGCAGAAGCTCTACGAGGCGGCCGTGACTCTCATCGCCGAGAAGGGCTTCTCGGCGACCACGGTGGACGAGATCGCCGAGAAGGCCGGGGTCGCCAAGGGCACGGTCTACTACAACTTCAAGAGCAAGACCGAGCTCTTCGAGGAGCTGTTGTGCCACGGCGTCGGCCTGCTCACGGCATCGCTGCGCTCGGCGGCAGAGGAGACCGAGGAGCGCGGCGGCACCCGGGTCGAGGCCCTGGACACGATGATCAGGGCCGGTCTGGCCTTCATCGACCGCTATCCGGCCTTCACCCAGCTGTACGTCGCCGAGCTGTGGCGCACCAACCGGGCCTGGCAGGCAACCCTCCTGGTGGTGCGTCAGAAGGCTGTCGCCGTGGTCGAGGAGGTGCTGCGCGAGGGCGTGAAGAACGGTGAGCTCAGTGAGGAGATCGACATCCCGCTGACGGCCGCCGCCCTGGTCGGCATGGTGCTGGTGGCGGCCCTGGACTGGCAGGCGTTCCAGCCGGAGCGGTCGATCGACGATGTGCACTCGGCGCTGTCGCTGCTACTGCACGGGCGGGTCAGCGGGCGCTGACCCCTGCGGCCGGGCGCACCGTCGCACAAAGACGCCGGTCCGGCGCAGGCTCGATCCCCCCGAGCCTGCGCCGGACCGGCGTCTGCTGTGCAGCCGGAGAACCTTCCCCCGTGACCCCGTGACCCCCGTCTTCCCGTGGTCCTCGGGCTCTCCGTCGTACTCCCCCGTTCCGGAAGGAGTGCCGCTCCCGTTCCGCCGCCCCGTGTCGGCGGTGCCGGTGCCGCGCCCCTTTCCGTGGGCTCCACTCTCCCGTCCGCGCTGGTGGGAACCCATCCGCGCACCTACTCATCTCGTTGCCTAGGTACGGATACTCAGGCTGCGCACCGAACCCCACTCCGGGCCGGTCGCCGTCTGGTTACGATCACGTCCGTGTCCGTACTCCCTCTGGTGTTCACAAGCGGCTGGGCGAGCGGGATCAACGCCTATGCCGTGGTCCTGCTGCTCGGCGTCTTCGGCGCGACCGGGATCAGCGACGAGGTGCCCGCATCGCTGCAGCGCACCGATGTCCTCGTCGTGGCCGGTGTGCTCTTCCTGTGCGAGGTGGTGGCGGACAAGATCCCGTACGTGGACTCGGTCTGGGACTCCGCGCACACCGTCATCCGGCCGGTCGCCGGCGCCGTCGTGGCGGCGCTGCTGGCCGGCGAGAGCGGTTCGCTGCCGGCGCTCGCGGCCGGGGCCGTCGGCGGTTCCACCGCGCTGATGAGCCATCTGGTGAAGGCCGGCACGAGGATGGCGGTCAACACCTCCCCCGAGCCGTTCAGCAATATCGCGGTGAGCGCTGCCGAGGACCTGGGCGTCGCGGGAATCGTCACCTTCGCGGTATTCCATCCACTGGTGGCCGCGGTCATCGCCGGGACACTGCTGTTGCTCGGCATGGTGGTACTGGTCTTCCTGACCTCCCGGATCCGCCGGTTCCTGCGCCGCAGGGCGCAGCGCCGCCAGGAGAAACACCTGGCGGGAGCCGGTTCGCACTGGCCGCTGGACTGAGTGCCGGAGGTGGCCGTTAAGGTCACTGACATGGCACGAATTGCGGTGATCGGCGCCGGGATGGGCGCGATGGCGGCGGCCGCCCGGCTCGCCGTGGCAGGCCACCGGGTGACGGTGTACGAGCGGTCGGAGACCTTCGGCGGCTCGGTCGGCCGGCATGCCCATGAGGGCTTCGCCTTCGACACAGGTCCCACGCTGCTGCATCTGCCCGCGGTCTACCGCGACTTGTTCGTGAAGACCGGCAAGGAGCCGCTGGAGCGGTGCGTCACGATGACCCAGGTCGATCCGGCGAGCCGCCACATCTTCGCGGACGGCACGGCGGTCTCGCTCCCGAATGCCTCACGGGCCGGGGTGGTCGCCGCCCTGGACACCGCGCTCGGGGGCGGCGCGGGCGCGGCCTGGGGCGAGTTCCTCGACCGGGCGCGCGATGCCTGGGACCGGTCCCGGCGTCCGCTGCTGGAGGAGCCGTTGCGCTCCGACTGGCAGGTGCTCGGCCGTGATCCGTATCCGGCGCTCCGGCAGCGCCGGCTGCTGCGCTCGGCCCGTCGGGCGGGCACGGTGACGGAGATCGGCGCGTGGGAGCTCTCGGACCCCCGGCTGGCCGCCCTGCTCGACGGGTACGCCCTGTCGTACGGGCTCGACCCGCTGCGCGCCCCGGCGGCGGCCGCCCTGCTGCCGTACATGGAGGAGACCTTCGGCAGCTGGTACGTCTCCGGCGGGATCCGGGCCCTGGCGCAGGCGGTGTACGAGCGGTGTCTGGCCCGGAAGGTGGAGTTCGTCTTCGGCGGCGAGGTGGCCCGGGTCGTCGAGAAGGACGGCCGGGCGGCGGGCGTTGAGCTCCTGGACGGGACGCTTGCCGAGGCCGACCACGTGGTGCTGGGAGCCCGTCCGTACCCGGGCCTGGTGCCCGGTCATGAGCTCTGGCGGGACGGCGATGTCGCGGTGCAGCCCCGGCAGGGGGTGGTGCCGGGCCGGTTCCTGGTCCTGCTGTCGCTGCGCGACGCCCGGCCCGCGGATGCCGTACACCGGACCCTGGTGCACCCGGTGGACGGTGGGGCGGAGCGCGAGGCGGTGTTCGGCGGAAGGCTCGCCGACCGTCCCACGGTGACGGTGCTGCGTCCGGACGACCCGTCGACCCGCCCCGACGACGCGCACGAGGCAGTGACGCTGATGGCGACGGTCGCCCCGCACGGGGCGGTGGACTGGATGGACACGGCGCTGCGCGAGCGGTGCGCCGACGCGCTGATCGAGGCGGCCGGTGCGGCCGTGCCCGGCATACGGGAGCGACTGCTCCACGCCGAGGTGCGGACCCCGGCCGAGACGGCGGCCGACACCGGCGCCGAGGGCGGCTCGGTGCCCGCACCGGCGCTGGCCGGGGCGGAGGGCGCGTATCTGCATCCGGGCAATCGCACCCGGCTGCCGGGGCTCTACGCCGCGGGCGGCTGGTCGCATCCGGGCGGCGGGCTCGCCCACGCGGGGATGTCGGGGGCACTGGTCGCCGGACTGATCGTGGAGGGGGACGGGTTCCGGGGCTCCCAATGAGGGTGGCGCCGCCGGCCGTCGGCGCCACCGGGGTGCCGGGCGCGTCCGATCGCCGCCCTGCCCCCGGTCACCCCTGCGGCCCCCTGCCCCTGCCGGGCCGCCGTCAGTAGCGGTTCTGCTGCTCGTTGTAGCCGGTGTCGTAGCCGTTCGGGTACGGGGCAGGTTCTGCGGGCCGCTCCGGAGGTGCGGACGGGTACTGCTCGCCCTCGCGCTGCTGCGGCACCCAGACACCGCCGGGCGGGGTCTCGGGGGCGTACGGATCGGCGGCGTACTGCTGCTGGTCGCCGTGGCTGTCGTAGCCGTTGCCGTAGCTGTCGTACGCGGCGTACTGCGTGGAGCCGCCGGTGGTGCCGGTCCCGATGTACGGGTCGGAGTACGCGGCGTACTGCTGCTGGCCCGTGCCGTAGTCGTACTGCCCGGCGAAGGAGTCCTGACCGACGTACGGGTCCTGGCCCGGCGCCGCGTACGTGGAGTGGTCGGCATAGGGGTCGTGCGCGGCGTACTGGGGCTGTTGCCCGGGCTGACTGCCCTGGTCCTGTCCCTGCTGCGCCTGCGGGTGATTGCTGTAGATGCCGTACTGCCCGGTGTCGTCCGGCAGCGGCTCCGGCTCGTAGATTGCAGCGCCCGGCGCCGCGGTGTCCGCCCGCTGCGGGACCTGCTCGTCGTACCCCGTCTCCAGGTCCGACACCTTGAGCGTGGGCTCACCGTTGCCCCGGTCGCTCCCGCCCCGGCGGCGACGGCTCTCGCCGGGGCCACCCCCTATCGCCCAGCCGGTCGAGAAGCCGCGCCGGAAGGACAGCGTGACGTAGGTCTGACCGGTCGCGAACGCGATCGCGCCGACGGCGATGACGAACACGGACGGCATCAGTACGCCGACGACCACGCAGCCGAAGCCCGCGAAGGCGAGCAGACGCCAGCGAAGGCGCGCCTTGTACTGCAGGAGCACCTCGCCGAGCAGCCACAGCGCCACGGCTCCGAACGCGATGTAGAGGACTGTCCAGCCCATGCCCGCCCCCTCCTACGGCCACCGCCCCGGATCGTGGCGGGTACGGCCGGTCACGACTGCTTGTGCAGTCCGAGATTCTCGTAGATTTCGAGCGTCGCCGTCGAGTTGTTGAGCGTAATGAAGTGCAGTCCGGGCACACCCTCGGACCGCAGCCTCGCGCAGAACTGCGTTGCGAAGTCGATGCCAATGGAGCGTACAGCGGCGGGATCATCCTTGGCGGCGAGGATGCGTTCTTTCAGCGCGGAAGGGAAAGACGCGTTGCTGAGCTGCGCAAACCGGTCCAACTGCTTGACGCTGGTCAGCGGCATGACCTCGGGAATGATCGGCGTTTCGCAACCCGCAGCGACCACGCGGTCACGCATCCGCAAATAGTCCTCCGGATTGAAGAACATCTGAGTGATCGCATAGTCGGCACCGGCACGGCACTTGTCCACGAAATGCCGGATGTCGGTGTCCCAGTCGGTCGAGCGCGGGTGCATCTCGGGAAATGCCGCGACGCCGACACAGAAATCGCCGGATTCCTTGATGAGCCGAACGAGATCGGCCGCGTACCGCACGCCCTGCGTGTGCTCGACCCACTCGCCCATCGGGTCGCCGGGCGGGTCTCCGCGCACGGCGAGGATGTTCCGGATCCCGGCGTCGGCGTACTGTCCGATCATGTTGCGCAGCTCGGCGACGGAGTGGTTGACCGCCGTGAGGTGGGCGACCGGAGTGAGGGTGGAATCGGCGGCGATCTGCTGGGTGGCCTTGACCGTCCCGGCACGGGTGGAGCCACCGGCCCCGTAGGTCACGGAGACGAAGCTCGGCCCCACCGCCTCGACGCGGCGCAGCGCATTCCAGAGGTTCCGCTCACCCTTCTCGGTCTTGGGCGCCCAGAACTCGAACGAATACGAGGTCTTGCCGGTCGCGAGGAGCTCACGCACCGTGCGCGCGTGATCTGTCCTGGTAGAAGGTGTGCCAAGGGCCATACGGGCAGGTTAACCAGAGCGCGACGACCACCGGACCAGACCAGCGGTAATTGCCCGAATTGACTGGTTGTTTGTCCATCCTTCGGACATCCGGCCGGATCACGCTCCGGCGCGCGCCCGGATTCTCTTGGCCAGCTCGGCGGTGGCGGCGGCGGGATCGGTGGCCTCGGTGATCGCCCGTACGACGACCACCCGGCGCGCTCCGGCGTCCAGCACCTCGTCGAGATTGCCCGCGTCGATCCCGCCGATGGCGAACCACGGGCGCCGCTGGTCGAGCGAGGCTGCGTACCGTACGAGGTCCAGGCCCGGGGCGTGCCGACCGGGCTTGGTCGGGGTGGGCCAGCAGGGGCCGGTGCAGAAGTAGTCCACCCCGGGCTCGGCGACGGCCGCGTCGACCTCGGACTCGGCGTGGGTGGAGCGGCCGATCACCACGTCCTCGCCGATGACGGCGCGCGCGGCGGGGACCGGCAGGTCGCCCTGGCCGAGGTGCAGCACGTCGGAGCCGATGGCGTGGGCGACATCGGCTCGGTCGTTCACCGCGAGGAGCTTGCCGTGGCGCCTGCAGGCTTCGGCGAAGACCGCCAGGTGATCGAGCTCTTCGGCCGCTTCCATGCCCTTGTCGCGCAGCTGGACGATGTCCACCCCATGGGAGAGGGCGGCGTCGAGGAACGCGGGGAGGTCACCTTGGCGCCTGCGGGCATCCGTGCACAGATAGAGCCGGGCATCGGACAGCAGCGCGCGAGGCGTGGACATGGTGCGGTTCCCCCCTGGGAGAGCGTTGCGAAACGGCGGCCGGGGCGGCGCGGGGGTGCGGGCCGCGTAGTGCTGCGCGACCCGCACCTCACGTACAGCCTGCGGTCAGACGGCGAGCGCCTGGGCGCGACGCTTCACCTCCGTGCCGCGATTCTCGCTCAGCGCCTGGGCAGGGGTGCCCGGCAGGGTCGGGTCGGGAGTGAAGAGCCATTCCAGCATCTCTTCGTCGGTGTAGCCGTCGTCCCTCAGGAGCGTCAGGGTTCCGGAGAGGCCCTTGACCACCTTGTTGCCGTCGATGAAAGCGGCAGGCACCTGGAGCGCCCGGTTCTCACCACGTCGTACGGCGATGAGCTGGCCCTCCTTGACCAGCTGCCGTACGCGAGTCACCTCGACATCGAGCATTTCGGCGATGTCTGGCAGGTAGAGCCAGTCGGGGACGAGAGCATCAATCTTTGCGTCAATCTCGGTCACAGGGACAAGCGTGCCATCCCGGACCGACAGTCGGTAGCCGGGCCGACCGTACGGGGGTCGGGATACGCCGTCAGAGGGTTGCCGACTTCAGCGGTACGGAGGGGTCGGCCGCCCGTTCCGGATCGAGCCGCACCCCCGCCTCGATGAGCTTGCGCCCCTGTGCCAGATCGCGTGGCCGGCCGACGGCGAGGACCGCGACCAGGACGCCGTCCCGCAGCCAGCACACCGACCAGGAGGGACCGGCCGGATCGCCGCGCCACAACAGGGTGTCGGCGCTCCCGTGATGGCCCGCGTACTGCACGAACCGGTCGAACTGCTCGGACCAGAAGTAGGGCACGGGGTCGTACGTCTGCGGCGCCGGGCCGTCCTCGGCCCCCGCCCCGATGATGTTGGCGGCGGCGGTCCGTGGGCCCTGGAGGGCGTTGTCCCAGTGGTGGATGAGCAGGCGTTCGCCGTACCGGGCGGAGGGGAACGAGGCGCAGTCACCGACCGCGTACACATCGGGCAGCGAGGTACGCAGCGCACCGTCGGCGGTCACCGATCCGTCGGGGCCGAGCGCGATGCCGGAGCCGGCCAGCCAGCCGGTGGCGGGCCGTGCGCCGATTCCGACGACGACCGCTTGGGCCGGGATCGTGCGGCCGTCCGCGAGGTACACCCGGCCGGGTTCGATGCGGGCGACCCGGGCTCCGGTGAGGAGTTCGGCGCCGCTCTCGGCGTACCAGGCGGCCATCGGGGCGGTGACCTCGGCGGGCATCGCGCCCGCGAGGGGCCGGTCGGCGGCCTCGACGACGGTGACCTCGCAGCCCGCGGCGCGGGCCGCGGTGACGAATTCGGCGCCGATCCAGCCCGCGCCGACGACCACGACGCTGTGCTGCCCGTCGAGGACGGGCCGCAGCCGTGCCGCGTCGTCGAGGGTACGCAGCAGATGGACCCCGGGAACGCCCTCGACGCCGGGCAGGACGACCGGTTCGGCGCCGGTCGCGATCACCAGGACGTCGTAGGGAACGGGTCCTGACGGGGTGTCCAGCTCATGCGCGCCCGGCCGCACACCGGTGACCTCGCGACCGAGTTGCAGATCGATGTCCAGCGCCTCGAAGTCGACGTCGAAGGCGGAGTCCTCGGCCTTGCCGAGCAGTACCGCCTTGGACAGCGGGGGCCGGTCGTAGGGCTGGTGCGGTTCGGCGCCGATCAGGACGACGGGGCCGGCGAAGCCCTGTTCCCGCAGGGCCACCGCCGTCTGCACGCCGGCCATGCCCGCGCCGACGATGACGACGCGGCGCCCTGCCCGCTGGTCCGGCTGCTCTGACTGCTGCTGCTCGCTCACCCGTACACCTTACGCATCTGACGGGGTGTCAGGAAAGGGGAGTTCCTCCACCGTGCTCGTCCCACTGCCCTCCTGAGACTCCCACTCCCACCGCTCGTCCAGCCGGACCCGGCCGTCCGCGAGGTCGACGACGGTGGAGACACAGTGACCGGAGGACGTCGCTCCGTCCTGCTTCAGCTGGATGTACCGGAAGTCGAGGGTGTCGTCGACGCGGGTGCCGACGAGATGGCCGCGGACCACATCGCCGCCCGTGTACTCGGCCCAGATCCGGCCACTCTCCTCGTGGTACGTGAAGCGGGTACGGGTACCGACCTGGCCCGGGGCCTGGTCGGCGACCGGTGAGAGGACGAGTCCGTCGAGCGAACGGGCCACGGTGGCTGCTCCCTTACTGGTCCGGGGGGCTGGGTTTAGGGTGGCCAACGTAAAACACTCGCGGGAGCCCGGACGCACCGGGCTGAGAGGGAGGCTGGGGCGGCCTCCGACCGTACGAACCTGATCCGGGTCATGCCGGCGAAGGGAGGGGCTGGACGCCCATGCGTTCTTCTCGCAATGGAAACGGATCCGACGTCCTTGTCATCGGGGGCGGGATCATCGGTCTGGTGACCGCCTGGCGGGCCGCGCAACGCGGACTGCGCACCGCGGTCGCCGATCCCGAACCGGGCGGCGGGGCCGCCCAGGTGGCGGCCGGCATACTGGCCGCCGTCACCGAACTCCACTACGGCGAACAGCTGCTGCTGGGCCTCAATGTCGCCTCGGCCGCCCGCTATCCGGCCTTCGCGGCCGAGCTGGAGGCGGCGAGCGGACAGGAGACCGGCTTCCGCGCCTGCGGTACCCTGGCCGTCGCGCTGGACTCCGACGACCGTGCCCATCTGCGGGAACTGCACGCCCTGCAGCAGCGTTCGGGCCTGGAGTCGCAGTGGCTCACCGGCCGCGAATGCCGTCGCCTGGAGCCGATGCTCGCGCCGGGCGTCCGCGGCGGTCTGCGAGTCGACGGCGACCACCAGATCGATCCCCGCCGGCTGGCCGCCGCACTGCTGACCGCCTGCGAGCGGGCCGGGGTGGTCTTCCACCGCGGCTGGGTGGAACGCCTGACGGTGATCCGCGACCGGGCCGCCGGAGCCGTGCTCGCCGGGGGTACGGAGCTCGCCGCCGACCAGGTCGTGCTCGCCGCGGGCAGCCTCAGCGGCCGGCTCCCGGGGCTGCCGGACGAGGCGGTACCGCCGGTCCGGCCGGTGAAGGGGCAGGTGCTGCGGCTGACCGTGCCCGCCGCGTACGCGCCGTTCCTCACCCGGACGGTCCGGGCCGTCGTCCGGGGCAGCCACGTCTATCTCGTACCGCGCGAGAACGGCGAACTGGTCGTCGGCGCCACCACCGAAGAAATGGGCTGGGACACCACCGTCACCGCGGGCGGCGTCTACGAGCTGCTGCGGGACGCCCACGAACTGGTGCCCGGCATCACCGAACTGCCACTCACCGAGACCCGGGCCGGACTGCGCCCCGCCTCCCCCGACAACGCCCCGCTGCTCGGCCCCACCGCCCTGCCCGGTCTCCACCTCGCCACCGGCCACCACCGCAACGGGGTGCTGCTCACCCCCGTCACCGGTGACGTCATGGCAGAGCTCCTGGCCGGCGGCGAGCTGCCCGAGACGGCCCGCCCCTTCACCCCGCACCGTTTCTCGTCCGCCGCCGTCGCCGTACGTCAGGAGCAGCCCGCATGACCGAGCCCGCACCGCTCTGCGTGTCCGTGAACGGCGAGGTCCGTCTCCTCGCCGCGGGCACCACCCTGGACATCCTTGTCGCCACCCTGACCGCCGCACACTCCGGCGTCGCGGCCGCCGTCAACGAGACTGTCGTCCCGCGCGGCCAGTGGCCCACCGCCGCACTCGGTGACGGTGACCGCGTCGAGGTCCTGACCGCGGTCCAGGGAGGCTGACCGTGTCCGACGACCTCTTCACCCTCGGCGACACCACCTTCGGCTCCCGGCTGATCATGGGGACCGGCAGGGCATCCAGCCTCGACGTGCTGGAACGCTCCCTGACCGCCTCCGGCACCGAGCTGACCACCGTCGCGATGCGCCGCCTCGATCCGACCGTGCAGGGCTCGGTGCTCTCCGTGCTCCGGCGGCTCTCCATCCGCGTCCTGCCGAACACGGCGGGCTGCTTCACCGCGGGCGAGGCCGTACTGACCGCCCGGCTGGCCCGCGAGGCGCTCGGCACCGACTGGGTCAAGCTGGAGGTGGTGGCCGACGAGCGCACCCTGCTGCCCGACCCGATCGAACTGCTGGACGCCGCGGAGACCCTGGTGAACGACGGCTTCACCGTGCTGCCGTACACCAATGACGACCCGGTGCTGGCCCGCAGGCTCCAGGACGTGGGGTGCGCGGCGGTGATGCCGCTCGGCTCCCCCATCGGCTCCGGCCTCGGCATCCGCAATCCGCACAACTTCCAGTTGATCGTCGAGCAGGCCCGGGTGCCGGTGATTCTCGACGCGGGCGCCGGGACGGCCTCGGACGCGGCGCTGGCGATGGAGCTGGGGTGCGCGGCGGTGATGCTGGCATCCGCGGTGACCAGGGCCCAGGAGCCCGAACTGATGGCCACGGCGATGCGGCACGCGGTGGAGGGCGGGCGGCTGGCGTACCGCGCGGGCCGGATCCCGCGCCGCCACTTCGCCGAGGCCTCGTCGCCGGCGGAGGGGCTGGCAGTGCTGGACCCGGAGCGCCCGGCGTTCTGACCCATCGTGATGCCGTGGAGCGCATGTCCCTGTCACGGCTCGGCTGCAGTACGGCCCCGGGACTGCCCCGGCCCGTGGGCCGCGTCCGTGGCGGCTCGTAGAATCGCATGCGTGGATACGACCCTCCAGGACCCTCTCGTCGGGCAGCTGCTCGACGGCCGTTACCGCGTCGATGCCCGCATCGCCGTGGGCGGCATGGCCACGGTCTACCGGGCCGTGGACACCCGTCTCGACCGGGTGCTCGCCCTCAAGGTGATGCACCCGGCGCTCGCCACCGACGCCTCGTTCGTCGAGCGCTTCATCCGCGAGGCCAAGTCCGTGGCCCGGCTCGCGCACCCCAATGTGGTTGCGGTCTTCGACCAGGGCGCCCAGGGGCAGTACGTCTACCTCGCGATGGAGTACGTCGCGGGCTGCACCCTGCGCGACGTACTGCGCGAGCGCGGTGCCCTGCAGCCGAGGGCCGCACTGGACATCCTGGAGCCGGTCCTGGCCGCCCTCGGCGCCGCGCACCGGGCGGGCTTCGTGCACCGCGACATGAAGCCGGAGAACGTCCTGATAGGGGACGACGGCCGGGTCAAGGTCGCCGACTTCGGTCTCGTACGGGCAGTGGGCACCGTCACCAGCACCACCGGGTCCGTCCTGGGCACCGTCTCCTATCTCGCCCCCGAGCAGATAGAGCAGGGCACGGCGGACACCCGCACCGATGTGTACGCCTGCGGTGTCGTCCTGTACGAGATGCTGACCGGATCCAAGCCGCACGCCGGCGACACCCCCGCGCAGGTCATCTACCAGCACCTCAACGAGGACGTCCCAGCCCCGTCGGCCGCCGTCCCGGGGCTCCCGGTCGCGCTCGACGACCTGGTGGCGAGCGCCACCGCCCGTAACCCCGAGGTCCGCCCGTTCGACGCGGTGGCGCTGCTCGCCGAGACCCGTGAGGCCCGCTCCGGCCTCACCGACGCCCAGCTGGACGCCGTACCGCCGCAGGCCCTCGCCGAGGTGCACGACGCCGCCGAGGACCGCACGAGCGTGATCCCGCGGCTGCTCCCGGCCGACCAGGGCGTCGCCCATCACACCAGCCGGCTGGAAATGCCCCCACCGGCATCCCTGCAGCCCGCGCCGCACGACCTGCGCCACCGTGGTCCACGGCGCTCCGTCATCGCCGTGGTCGTCGCCGTGCTGCTGGCGCTGGGAATCGGTACCGGTGTCTGGTACATCAACTCCGGGCAGTTCACCCGGGTCCCCTCGGTGCTCGGCCAGACCGAGAAGACCGCCCAAGACCGGCTCTCGGACGCCGGCCTGGAACTCAAGAGCGTGAAGCGGGCCTACAGCGACACCGTCGAGCGCGGCAAGGTCATCAGCAGCGACCCCGAGTCCGGCGCCCGCACCCGGGGGAACGGCGCGGTGACGCTCGTCGTCTCGCGCGGCCCCGAGATCGTGAAGGTGCCCGATGTTCAGGGCCTCGCACTCGCCGACGCCAGGAGCGCGCTGAAGAAGGCCGGCCTGGTGCCCGGCATGGTCACCAAGGAGTTCAGCGAGGAGACGGGACGGGGCGAGGTGATCCGTACGGACCCCGTGGCGGGCGCCGAGCGCCATTCCGACTCTGCGGTCGCTCTCGTCGTCAGCAAGGGCGCTCCGGTCGACGTCCCCGATGTCACCGGGCTGTCCGTCGAGGACGCCACTGCCGCGCTGGACGAGAAGGGGCTGAAGGCCGAGGTGCTGCCCGACCGGGTCAGCTCCCCCGAGGTCGTGGGCGACATCGCGCATCAGTCGCCGGCCGAGGGCAGCCGGGCCGCCGAGGGCGACACCATCACGCTCACGGTCTCCAAGGGGCCTCGGATGATCGACGTCCCGGACGTCACCGGGAAGAACGTCGACGACGCCAGGAGCGAGCTGGAGGACGCGGGCTTCGAGGTCAAGGTCGACCGCCCGTTCCTCTCCTTCAGCGACACCATCGCGAGCCAGTCCGTCGACGGCGGCAAGCAGGCCCCCGAGGGCAGCACCATCACCATCAAGACCAAGGGACTCTAAATCCACATGCGCAACCCAGTCGGCGGCCATGTTCCCGTGGCCGGCGGCCTCGCCAAGGCCGGTCTCCCCTACGCCCGCGAGATGGGGGCGGAGGCCGTCCAGGTCTTCGTCGCCAACCCGCGCGGCTGGGCGACGCCCGTCGGCAACCCGGCCCAGGACGAGCAGTTCCGCGCCGAGTGTGCCGCCGATTCCATACCGGCGTACGTCCACGCCCCGTACCTGATCAACTTCGGTTCGCACACCGAGGCCACCGTCGAGAAGTCCGTGGAATCGCTGCGCCACTCACTGCGTCGGGCCCGTGAGATCGGCGCCCTGGGCGTCGTGGTGCACACCGGATCGGCGACCGGCGGACGGCCGCGCGAGCAGGCGCTCGCACAGGTACGCACGCATATGCGGCCGCTCCTGGACGAGCTGACGCACGACGACGACCCGTATCTGCTGTTGGAGTCGACCGCCGGGCAGGGGTTCTCGCTCTGCTCGCGGACCTGGGACTTCGGCCCGTACTTCGACGCACTCGACGCCCACCCCAAGCTCGGCATCTGCCTCGACACCTGCCACATCTATGCGGCGGGCCACGATCTGACGGGCCCGGCGGGCATGCGGCAGACCCTGGACCTGCTGGTGGACACGGTCGGCGAGGGCCGGCTGAAACTGATCCACGCCAATGACTCCAAGGACGTGGTGGGAGCCCACAAGGACCGGCACGAGAACATCGGCGCCGGTCACATCGGCAAGGAGCCGTTCCGGGAGCTTTTCGCTCATCCGGCGACCGCCGGCGTACCGCTGATCATCGAGACGCCGGGCGGCAAGGAAGGCCATGCGGCGGATGTGGCGCGACTGAAGGGGCTGCGCGACTGCGGCTGACCGCGATACCCATTGAGGAATACCCCCAGGGGGTATACGGTTCCTGTGGCCGACAGGAACCGCTACCGGCATTGGGGGATCACCATGCAGCACGACACGCGTGACGGAGAGCACCAGCAGCACGAGCAGCACCACGAGCACCACGGGCAGGGCCACGACGACAGCAGCCATGCCGACCACTCGGCTCACGCCGGCCACGCGGCGCACTCCCCCGGCCCAGTCGACTGGGCCATGGCCGCGCGCGCCACACTGCACTGCCTCACCGGATGCGCCATCGGCGAGATCCTCGGCATGGTGATCGGCACGGCTCTCGGCTGGGGCAACACGGGGACGATGACCCTCGCGATCGTCCTGGCGTTCTTCTTCGGCTACACGCTGACACTGCGCTCAATCCTGAAGGCCGGCGTCGACTTCCGTACCGCGTTCCGGGTCGCCCTCGCCGCCGACACCCTCTCCATCGCGGTGATGGAACTGATCGACAACGGCGTGATCGTCCTGTGGCCGGGCGCCATGGACGCACAGCTCGCCGACGCACTGTTCTGGGGAGCGCTCGCGCTGTCGCTGGCCGCCGCCTTCGTCGTCACCACACCGGTCAACAAGTGGATGATCGGCCGCGGCAAGGGCCACGCGGTGGTGCACCAGTACCACCACTGAGGACGGTCCCGCACCGGGACCGTCAGGTCAGAGCTCGGGGCCTTCCCCGGGCTCTTCCTGGTAGGAGTAGCGCTGCTCGCGCCACGGGTCGCCGATGTTGTGATAGCCGCGCTCCTCCCAGAAGCCGCGGCGGTCGGCCGTCATGTACTCGACGCCCCGGACCCACTTGGGCCCCTTCCAGGCATAGAGATGCGGCACGACGAGCCGGAGCGGGAAGCCGTGCTCGGCGGTGAGCAGCTCACCGCCCTTGTGGGTGGCGAAAAGCGTGCGGTCCGAGGTGAAGTCTGCGAGCCGCAGGTTCGAGCTGAATCCGTACTCGGCCCAGACCATCACATGCGTGACCTCGGGGGCGGGCGGTGCGAGTTCCAGAATCGTACGAGCGAGGACGCCGCCCCATTCGGCCCCGAGCATGCTGAATTTCGTGACGCAGTGCAGATCGGCGACGACCGAGGAGAACGGCAGGGCCGAGAACTCCTGGTGGTTCCAGCAGTGCTTCTCGCCGTCCGCGGTGGCTCCGAAGACCCGGAACTCCCAGCGGTCGGGCTTGAACTTGGGAACAGGCCCGTAGTGGGTAACCGGCCAACCGCGCTGCAGTCGCTGACCCGGCGGAAGCT
The DNA here is from genome assembly GCF_040295565.1 of Streptomyces sp. NPDC002785. Taxonomy (NCBI): domain Bacteria; kingdom Bacillati; phylum Actinomycetota; class Actinomycetes; order Kitasatosporales; family Streptomycetaceae; genus Streptomyces; species Streptomyces sp. NPDC002785. Next base: position 44,152 of record NZ_JBEOVN010000020.1, read on the forward strand.
CGGACTGCTCTGATTCGCGGTATTCCCGGCTTTCCGGCTGACCCATGACTCCATGGTGACAGACAGGCAGGGATGGTTCCGACCAGGGTAGGGGTAATTCGGGCAACTCATACTAAGCGTGCACTTACTGGACGATCAACGGGTGCGGTGCGAGGATGCGGCCAACTTGCCCAGTCCACCGGTTGGAAGGAGCCTCTGCGATGCAGGGCGACCCCGAGGTCCTTGAGTTCCTGAACGAACAGCTGACCGCCGAATTGACCGCCATCAATCAGTACTTCCTGCATGCAAAGATGCAGGACAATTTCGGCTGGACGAAGCTCGCGAAGTACACCCGCTCCGAGTCGTTCGACGAGATGAAGCACGCCGAGATCCTCACGGACCGCATTCTCTTCCTCGATGGACTGCCCAACTACCAGCGGCTGTTCCATGTGCGGGTGGGTCAGACCCTCACCGAGATGTTCCAGGCCGACCGCCAGGTCGAGGTGGAGGCGATCGACCGCCTCAAGCGCGGGATCGAGCTGATGCGCGGCAAGGGCGACATCACGTCCGCAAACATCTTTGAGTCGATCCTGGAGGACGAGGAGGAGCACATCGACTACCTCGACACCCAGCTGGAACTGGTCGAGAAGCTCGGCGAGCCGCTCTACATCGCCCAGCAGATCGAGCAGCCGGACAGCTAGCGCCCCCGCGGGGTCAGGCCGCTTCGGAGAGTCGGATGCCCGGGGCGATGCCGGGAGCGGTACCCGGATCGGTCTCGGGGGCGGCGTCCGTGGCGGCGTCGGCGGCAGTGCCGGGTGTCCGCTTCCGGTCGAGCAGTTCGCGGCGTGGGCAGGCGCCGCGGCCGAGCACGGCCTGGATGGCGCGGACGCAGCCGCCGCAGTCCGTGCCCGCCTTGCAGGCGGAGGCTATCTGCCGGGGCGTGCACGCCCCGGCTTCCGCATGTTCCTTGACCTGCTTCTCCGTAATGCCGAAACACGAGCAGACGTACATGCGGTTCACCTCCCGGCGGGATCGGTCGCTACTGCCACCCCGTTGATCGGTGAGGCTAACCTAACCTTACCCGGCGCTCAAAGCCCTTGAAAGCCTCCGAACCCCTGTGGGGCACGGATCACATTGATCCGTGCCCCACAGTCGTACGCGCACCGCCTGCGGTGATGCCTACTGGTCCCGGTACATCTCGGCGACCAGGAACGCCAGGTCGAGGGACTGGCTGCGGTTGAGCCGCGGGTCGCAGGCCGTCTCGTAGCGCTGGTGCAGATCGTCCACGAAGATCTCGTGTCCGCCGCCGACGCACTCGGTGACATCGTCGCCGGTGAGCTCGACGTGGATGCCGCCCGGGTGCGTGCCGAGGCCCTTGTGCACCTCGAAGAAGCCCTTGACCTCGTCCAGGACGTCGTCGAAGCGGCGGGTCTTGTGGCCGGAGGCGGCCTCGAAGGTGTTGCCGTGCATCGGGTCGGTCACCCAGGCCACGGTGGCGCCGGAGGCGGTGACCTTCTCGACCAGCTCGGGGAGCTTGTCGCGGACCTTGTCGGCGCCCATGCGGACGATGAAGGTCAGCCGGCCGGGCTCGCGCTCGGGGTCGAGGCGTTCGATGTAGCCGAGCGCCTCGTCGACGGTGGTCGTCGGGCCGAGCTTGATGCCGATGGGGTTACGGATCTTCGAGGCGAACTCGATGTGCGCGCCGTCCATCTGGCGGGTGCGCTCACCGATCCAGACCATGTGGCCGGAGGTGTCGTACAGCCGGCCGGTGCGCGAGTCGGTGCGGGTCAGCGCCGACTCGTAGTCCAGCAGCAGACCCTCGTGCGAGGAGTAGAACTCGACCGCCTTGAACTCGGCCGGGTCCGTACCGCACGCCTTCATGAAGTTCAGCGCGTTGTCGATCTCGCGGGCGAGCGCCTCGTAGCGCTGGCCGGACGGCGACGACTTCACGAAGTCCTGGTTCCAGGCGTGCACCTGGCGCAGGTCGGCGTAACCGCCGGTGGTGAAGGCGCGGACCAGGTTCAGCGTGGAAGCGGATGCATGGTACATCTGCTTCAGCCGGTCCGGGTCCGGGACGCGGGCTTCCTCGGTGAAGGCGAAGCCGTTGACGGAGTCTCCGCGGTAGGTCGGCAGAGTGACGCCGTCGCGGGTCTCGGTCGACTTGGAGCGCGGCTTGGAGTACTGCCCGGCGATCCGGCCCACCTTGACGACGGGTACGGAGGCCGCGTAGGTCAGGACGGCGCTCATCTGGAGCAGCGTCTTCAGCTTGGCCCGGATGTGCTCGGCCGACACGGCGTCGAAGGCCTCGGCGCAGTCACCGCCCTGCAGCAGGAACGCCTCGCCCTTGGCGACGGCTCCCATGCGGGCACGCAGCTGGTCGCATTCACCCGCGAAGACGAGCGGTGGATACGACGCGAGGTCCGCGAGTACATCGCGCAGAGCCTCGGCATCGGGGTACTCGGGCTGCTGCGCCGCGGGAAGGTCTCGCCAGGTGTGGCCACCGGCGACGGAGGTATTGGCGTTCACGGTCACACCGACAACATTACGGGGTCCGGCGATGCGCCCATCCGTAAGCTCAATAGTTGAGACGCGCGCTCGGATGGGGTGGGCATCCGTTAGGGTTCGGAACATGTTCGCGCAGAAGAACCAGAACTGGTGGTGGACCGCTCATCCGGCGGCCCACTGATCGATCGCGCGCAACAGACCACGCGAAGGCCGCCCGAGGGGCGGCCTTCTCTGCGTTTCGGGAGCCGTTCCTCCATCAGGAAGGAACACCCCCAATGTCTCAGCCTCACCGCACCGGCCTCGTCATCGAGAGGCTTCTGCGCGACGACTGCCCGCCGTTCGCGCTGCTGCGCCGGCGCACCCCCGGCCACGACCAGGACACCGTCGAGGTGCTGATCGGCCGGGTGCGGGAAGCGGAACGGCTCGCCGATCTCCCGGTCGGTGCGCTGCCCTCGCTCGCCCTGGTGCCGTTCCGGCAGATCGCCGAGCGCGGTTTCGATGTGCGTGACGACGGGACGCCGTTGTCCGTGCTGGTCGCAAACGAGACGTACGAGCTGCCGCTGGCCGAGGTGCTGGACCAGCTGCCGGTCCATGACGTGCGGGTCGAGGGCGGCGCCTTCGACGTCCCCGACGAGGAGTACGCCGGGATCGTCCGACGGGTCATCGCGGATGAGATCGGGCAGGGCGAGGGCGCGAACTTCGTCATCCGGCGGACCTTCCGGGGCGAGATCCCCGGCTTCGGCCGGGCCGACGCTCTGGCCCTCTTCCGGCGGCTGCTGGCCGGTGAGCGGGGCGCGTACTGGACCTTCGTCGTGCACACCGGGGAGAGGACGCTCGTCGGTGCCAGCCCCGAGGCACACGTGCGGATGTCCGGCGGGACGGTCGTGATGAACCCGATCAGCGGGACGTACCGCTACCCCGCCGAGGGCCCGACCGTCGAGAATCTGCTGGCCTTCCTCTCCGACCGCAAGGAGAGGGACGAGCTCTCCATGGTGGTCGACGAAGAGCTCAAGATGATGTGCACCGTCGGCGACATGGGCGGGGTGGTGGTCGGGCCGCGGCTCAAGGAAATGGCCCATCTCGCGCACACGGAGTACGAGCTGCGCGGGCGTTCCTCGCTGGATGTGCGGGAGGTTCTGAAGGAGACCATGTTCGCGGCGACGGTCACCGGCTCCCCCGTGCAGAACGCCTGCCGGGTCATCGAGCGGTACGAGCCGGGCGGGCGCGGCTACTACGCGGGCGCGCTGGCGCTGCTGCGGCAGGAGCCGGGCGGGTCGCAGACCCTGGACTCACCGATCCTGATCCGTACCGCCGACATCTCGGCCGGGGGACAGGTGCGGGTACCAGTCGGGGCGACGCTCGTACGCCACTCCGATCCGGACAGCGAGGTCGCCGAGACCCATGCGAAGGCGGCCGGCGTGCTGGCCGCACTGGGGGTGCGGCCGGGCCGGCCGAGGGCCGGGGCGGCGCGTCCGCAGCTGGCGGGCGACCCGCGGGTGCGGGCGGCGCTGGACGCCCGGCGGGACGGTCTCGCGCCGTTCTGGCTGCGGATGCAGGAGCGTACGCACGAGCTGTCCGGCCATGCGCTGGTGATCGACGGGGAGGACACCTTCACCGCGATGCTGGCGCATCTGCTGCGCTCCTCGGGTCTGGAGGTGTCGGTGCGCCGCTACGACGAGCCGGGGCTGCGCGAGCGCGTACGGGCGCACGAGGGTCCGGTCGTGCTGGGCCCCGGTCCGGGGAATCCGGACGACACCACCGACCCGAAGATGCGGCTGCTGCGCGAGTTCGCCGCGGAGCTGATCCGTGATCACCGGCACGGGCTGCTGGGGGTCTGCCTCGGCCATGAGCTGATCGCGGCGGAGCTGGGGCTGGAGCTCGTCCGCAAGACCGTGCCGTACCAGGGCGCGCAGACCCGGATCGATCTGTTCGGGCGGCCGGAGACGGTCGGCTTCTACAACAGCTTCACCGCGCGCTGCGACGACGGCGCCGTCACCGAGCTGGCGGCGCATGGTGTCGAGGCGAGCCTGGACGCGGCGACCGGGGAACTGCACGCGCTGCGCGGTCCGGGCTTCGCCTCGGTGCAGTTCCACCCGGAGTCGGTGCTGACACTGCGCGGCACGACGATCGTGGCCGGGCTGCTGGCGGGGCTGCCGGTGGCCGGCTGAAGGAGTCGGACGGGGACTTCGGAGGAGCTCCGGGGTCCCGGTTCACCGGGAGGCACAGGTTCAGCGGGACAGCACCGGGACGAGAACGTTGTCGCTGCGGCGGTCGGCCAGATAGTCGGCGACGTTCTGGACGGTGGCGTCGATGATCTGGGCCACGGCGTCCTGGGTGTAGTAGGCCTGGTGCGAGGTCACGACGACGTTCGGGAAGGTGACGAGCCGGGCGAGTGTGTCGTCGTCGATGCCTTCCAGGGACTTGTCGAGGAAGAAGAGCCCGGCCTCCGCCTCGTACACATCGAGTCCGACACCCAGGAGACGGCCGGCGCGCAACTCGGCGACCAGCGCTGTGGTGTCGATGAGTCCGCCGCGGCTGGAGTTGATCAGGATCGCGTCGTCCTTCATGTGCGCCAGGGCGTCCTTGCCGATGATGTGGTGCGTCGAGGGCAGCAGCGGGACGTGCAGGCTGATCAGGTCGGACTCGGCGAGGAGCTGTTCCTTCTCGACGTACTCCATGCCGAGCTCGACGCAGGCGGGGTTCTCGACGATGTCCCAGCCGAGCAGCTTCATGCCGAAGCCGTGGGCGATTCTGGTGAAGGCCTCGCCGATCTTGCCCGTACCGATCACCCCGACCATGCGGCCGTGCATGTCCCGGCCGAGGAGGCCGTCGAGCCGGAAATCGAAGTCGCGGGTGCGGCTCGCGGCCCGGATGATGCGGCGGTTGACCGCCATCGCGAGCGTCCAGGCGAATTCCGCGACCGAGTACGGCGAGTAGTAGGAGACCCGGGCGACCCGCAGGGCGAGACGCTCGGCGACATCGAGATCGATGTTATTGAAGCCGGTGGAGCGCTGGGCGATCATCTGCGTGCCACCCGTTGCGAGCGTCTGCAGGACGCTGCTGCCCAGGTCGGCGTTGACGCTGGTGGAGATGATCTCGTAGCCCGCCGCGATGGGGGCGGTGTCCTTGGTCAGGAAGACGTCCAGGCAACGGACCTCGTGCTGTCCGGCGAAGGCGTTCTCGAGCAGCGGCTTCTCGTCGGACTGCACACCGAATGCCAGGATTTCCACGACTTCTCCCGTTCATTATGCAGATCAGGGGATATGAGCCGGTCATCGCGAATATACGGCGCGTGCCCCCGGCGCGCCGCTCGATCCCCACGGTGCGCCGCTCAGCCGAAGAAGACACCCACCTCCGCGTAGAGGGCCGGATCGACGGTCTTGAGCCGGGCGGTCGCCTCCGCGATCGGCACCCGGACGATGTCGGTGCCCTTCAGGGCGACCATCGCGCCGAAGTCGCCGTCCCGCACGGCATCGATCGCGTACAGGCCGAAGCGGGTGGCCAGCCAGCGGTCGAACGCGCTGGGAGTGCCGCCGCGCTGGACATGGCCGAGGACGGTCGTTCTGGCCTCCTTGCCGGTGCGGCTCTCGATCTGTTTGGCCAGCCATTCGCCGACGCCGGAGAGCCGGACATGACCGAAGGAGTCGTGCGACCCGTCCTTGAGGATCATTTCGCCCTGCGCGGGCATGGCGCCTTCGGCGACCACCACGATCGGTGCGTAGCTCGCGCCGAACCGGGAGGTCACCCAGGCGCATACCTGATCGATGTCGAAGCGCTGCTCCGGGATGAGGATGACATTCGCGCCGCCGGCCAGTCCCGAGTGGAGCGCGATCCAGCCCGCGTGTCGGCCCATCACCTCGACGACGAGGACTCTCATATGGGATTCGGCGGTGGTGCGCAGCCGGTCGATGGCCTCGGTCGCGATGGAGACGGCCGTGTCGAATCCGAAGGTGTAGTCGGTGGCGGAGAGGTCGTTGTCGATGGTCTTGGGAACGCCGACGCATTTGATGCCGTGTTCGTCGGACAGGGCCGCCGCCACGCCGAGGGTGTCCTCGCCCCCGATCGTGATGAGCGAATCGACCTCGTACTTGGCGAGGTTTTCCCTGATCCGGCGGACGCCGTGCTCCGCGCCGAGCGGATTGGTGCGCGAGGAACCGAGGATGGTGCCGCCGCGCGGCAGGATGCCGCGCACCGCCGCAATGGAGAGCGGCACCGTCTCGCCCTCCAGCGGGCCGCGCCAGCCGTCCCGGAATCCGATGAAGTCGTAGCCGTACTCCTGCACGCCCTTGCGGACGATGGCGCGGATGACCGCATTGAGCCCGGGGCAGTCGCCACCCCCGGTCAGTACTCCGACCCGCATGGAAACATCCCTTCGCCGAAGTGAGCCCGCTGATGACCACGCTAGGCGTGATCCAAGTCACTCAGGGATGGGTCGGAGGGTCAATTCGGTTGCGTTACCGGACGGTTGGCCTCACTGCTGCGCGCTCCGGCGCGTTCAGGCATCGTCGAGGCCGCGCTCGATCGCGTACCGCACGAGTTCCACCCGGTTGTGCAACTGGAGCTTGCCCAGGGTGTTCTGCACGTGGTTCTGGACGGTGCGGTGCGAGATGACCAGACGCTCGGCGATCTGCTTGTACGAGAGCCCCTTGGCGACCAGCCGCAGCACCTCGGTCTCGCGCTCGGTGAGCTGCGGGGCCTTGGGCTCGTCGGAGGCGACGGGCGTGGGGTCGGAGGCGAGCCTGCGGTACTCGCCGAGTACCAGCCCGGCCAGCCCCGGGGTGAAGACGGGGTCGCCGACAGCGGTGGACCGTACGGCCTCGGTCAGCTCCTGCGTACTGGCCGACTTGAGCAGATAGCCGGTGGCGCCGGACTTGACCGCCTCCAGTACGTCGGCGTGCTCACCGCTCGCGGAGAGCACCAGGACGCGCAGTCCGGGGTGGGAGCCGACGAGTTCCTTGCAGACCTGAACGCCGGGCATACCGGGCAGGTTGAGGTCGAGTACGAGAACGTCGGGGGTGGCGGCCTTCGCCCTGCGGACGGCCTGCGGTCCGTCACCGGCGGTCGCCACCACTTCGAAACCGGACTCGGAAAGATCGCGGGCGACGGCGTCGCGCCACATCGGGTGGTCGTCGACGACCATCACCCTGATGGTCCGCTCCTCGGCACCCTGGATGTTCTCCGTGCTCATGTCGCTGGTCCTGCCTTCCCCCGTGAAACCTTCGGAACCTTCAACTCGACCTCGGTGCCCTGGCCGGGCACCGAAATCAACTCTGCCGTGCCGCCCAGGTCACGCAGCCTTCCCCGGATCGACAGGGCGACCCCCATCCGCCCCTCCCCCTCGGCCTGGGCAAGCCGCCCGTCCGGGATGCCGGGGCCGTCGTCGCGGACCGTCACGATCACCTCGTCCGGCCAGTCCTCGACGAGGATCCAGGCCTGGGCATCCTCCCCCGCATGGACCCTGACATTGTCCAGGGCGGCACTGGCAGCGGCCGCCAGTTCCTTCGCCGCCTCGGGAGCGAGCAGCACCGGTGCGCCCGGCTCCGCAAAGCTGATCCGGGAGCCGGCGTGTGGGGCGAGCAGGGAGCGCAGATCGCACTCGGCCTGCCCGAGGAGGGCGTCATCGACCTCGACGCTGCGGACCACGGCGCCCTCGGCGGCGTCCTCGGAGACCCGGGTGGTGGGCACCAGACCGCTGGTGACCAGGGTGCGGAGGGCGACTTCCTGCTCCCCGGCCATCCGGCCCAGTTCGGCTGCCTCGCCGCCCAGCGCCGTGCCGCGGCGCTGCACCATTGCCAGGACCTGGAGCACGCTGTCATGGATGTCGCGGGCCAGCCGTTCCCGCTCACGGGTGGCGGCCTCGATCTCCAGGGCGCGGGCGAGGGTGCGCTCACTGGCCCTGGCCACCTCGACCACGTACCCGATGGCGATGGAGGCGACCCAGACCAGCAGGACGTTGTGGAAGGTGTCCCGGCTGGGCTCGCCCCGTTCGATGATGTTGACGACGGCGACGAAGGTGGAGGCGAAGGCCGCCCAGCGCCAGCCACCCTTGATGGCGAAGGCCAGCACGGAACCCGCGGTCCAGATGGACGGCAGCGTCGGACCGTCGACGTGCTGGGCCTCGAAGTCGGCGAGCGGGGTGAGGAGGATGCCGACGAGTGCGAGGGCCAGGTCGGCGCCGAGGAAACGCTTGGTGCAGGCGACGGCGCCCGCGACCTTCGGGAGGGTGCCGAGCGTCCAGGCCGCCATCACCACCAGGAAGGCGATGGCGACCCACGGCCGGTCGTACCTGTCCCGGCCGAAGACGGCGAGCAGGACCGCGTAGAGCATCGTCAGAATGCGGTACGCGGTCAGCGCGCGCCACAGCGGCTGCTCGACCGACATCCGTACGACCCGCTCGCGCCTGGCCACTTCCCCACCCCCCGGACGGAAACGACGCGTTACGCGCCGAACCGTTCCGTCACCCTTGGCTTCCGGACTCTCTGCGCGCCTGCTTCTCCTCCTCGGCACGGCGCTTCGCGTCGTCTGCGATCTGCCGCTTGGCGGCGGTCGCGTAGATGTCGACGTACTCCTGGCCGGAGAGCTTCATGATCTCGTACATCACCTCGTCGGTGACCGAGCGAAGGATGAAGCGGTCCCCCTCCATGCCTTGGTACCGGCTGAAGTCGAGCGGCTTGCCGATCCTGATCCCCGGGCGCATCAGCTTGGGGATCACCTGGCCCGGCGGCTGGATCTTCTCCGTGTCGATCATCGCGACGGGGATGACGGGCGCTCCGGTGGCCAGCGCCACCCGGGCCAGTCCGCCGGGCTTGCCACGGTAGAGACGGCCGTCGGGCGAGCGGGTGCCCTCCGGGTAGATACCGAAGAGCCCGCCGCTTTCGATGACCTCGATGCCTGCCTTGATGGCCGCGTCGCCGGCGCCGCGGGCACCCGAGCGGTCCACCGGGAGCTGGCCGACACCCTTGAAGAAGGCGGCGGTCAGTTTGCCCTTCACGCCGGGCGCGGTGAAGTACTCGGACTTGGCGATGAAGGTGACCTTGCGGTCCAGGACGGCCGGCAGGAAGAAGGAGTCGGAGAACGACAGATGGTTGCTCGCGAGGATCGCCGGTCCCTGCGCGGGAATGTTCTCCAGACCCTCCACCCACGGCCTGAAGGCGAGCTTCAACGACCCGCCGATGGAGAACTTCATTGCGCCGTAGATCAACTCGGGTGCCTCCTGTGTTCTGTCCGACAGACCTTAACCTGTGCGGCCGTCCGCACTCCCGCCCGGCACGGAACCGAAGCGGCGGCCGTGGCCGTGACGGCCCTGGTCGGTGTCGGTCCGGTCGCGTACGGTGAAGTAATCCTTCTGCACTCCCCCTTTCGCTCCCCTTCGAGCCTCACGAACAGGAGACCCCGGTGCCGGTCCTGCCTGGAGCCGAGCCGTTCCGCCACGAGGGCGGAGAGGTCGGCGTCCTTCTCTGTCACGGATTTACCGGTTCCCCGCAGTCGCTGCGCCCCTGGGCCGACTATCTGGCGGAGCGCGGGCTCACCGTCTCGCTGCCGCTGCTGCCAGGGCACGGCACCCGCTGGGAGGACATGCAGCTCACGGGCTGGCACGACTGGTACGCGGAGGTGGACCGGGAACTGCGCGCCCTGCTGGAGCGGTGCAGCCAGGTCTTCGTCTTCGGGCTTTCCATGGGCGGCGCGCTCACGCTGCGGCTGGCGGCGAAGCACGGTGACGCGATCAGCGGTCTGGTGCTCGTCAATCCGGCGAACAAGGTGCACGGACTGTCGGCGTACGCACTGCCGGTCGCCCGCCACCTTGTGCGGACGACGAAGGGGCTGGCGAGCGATATCGCCCTGGAGGGCTCCGCCGAGGTGGGGTACGACCGGGTGCCGTTGCACGCGGCGCATTCGCTGCGGAATTTCTTCCGCCTGGTCGACACCGAACTGCCCCAGGTCACCCAGCCGATCGTTCTGCTGCACAGCCCGCAGGACCATGTGGTGCCGCCCGCCGACTCGGCCCGGATCCTCAGCCGGGTGTCGTCGACGGATGTCGAGGAGATCCTGCTGGAACAGAGCTACCACGTCGCGACGTTGGACCACGATGCGGAGCGGATCTTCGACGAGAGCCACCGGTTCATCGGCCGCCTCGCTCCGAGCTTGGGAAAGAAGGGGAGCACGTCAGGTGGCTGAGCACGACGCGGAGCGCGCGGGCAGCGAGGAGGGACGCGAGCCCCTGCCCGCAGAGGGAGCGGCTCTTCCCACGGAGGGAACGGCCGTCCCCGACGACGGTACGGGTCCGCAGGATGCTGCTGCCCAGCAAGTGCCACCGGGCGCCGACGGCGAGCGGCCCGGCCGGTCGATCGACGAGGACGCCGTGTGGAAGGCGATCGTGGCCGGATACGGCGAGGAGCCGGCGGACCCGCCGGGCGCCAAGCCGTTCAGGTCGGTCGAGGATCTCGCACTGCTGGAGGACGACCAGTCGGGCGTCCTGGATCCGGACAAGGGGATCGGAAAGAAGTCCCCGAAGCCGCCGGAGAGGCCGCTCGGCAGCTCGATCGTGTTCGCCCCCGGCGTCGCCGGTCCGCGCGACTACGAGGTCGAGGAGCCGAAGGACAGCGACCTCGACGACAGCGACGAGGGGCATTTCGTCCCCCCGGAGCCGCCGCCGCTGCCGGAGGCCGATGTCACGTCGAAGTTCGCCTGGCTCGCGGTCGTCGGCGGTCCGGTGCTGATGCTGGTCGCGGTACTGCTGCGGTGGGACATGACCTGGTGGCTCACGACGGTCTGCGTCGGCGGCTTCCTGGGCGGCTTCGTCACGCTGGTGGCACGGATGGAGGACGACGACGAGGACGACGACGACCCGGGGCGCGGAGCGGTGGTCTGAGACCGGGCCGGTCGAGGTGGCCTTGAGCTGCCGCCGCGCAGCTCAGGGCCTGGTCGCGGGCACCCGTAGTGCCGCGAGCACCGGCAGGTGGTCCGTGGCCGCCCGCAGGTCCGCGTCGGTGACACCGAGCAGCCCTGCGGGGACACCGCAGCCGAGCACCTCGATCCCGTCCGTCGCGAACACCGCGTCGATGCGGCGCCGCGGATGGTCCGGCGAGAAGGTGTTCTCGTCACCCCACGGTTGGACGGCCCAGCAGTCCTGGAGCCGCCCGGCCAGCCGTCGGAACGCGGTCCCGGTCGGTACGTCGTTGAGGTCGCCGGCCGCGATGGCGTGCTCGACGCCCATCGCGTCCAGCCGTTCCAGCAGCATCTCCGTCTGGACCAGGCGTTCGTCGCGCTGCAGGCTCAGATGGAAGCTCAGCAGACCGATCCGGGTGCCCGCGATCCGTACCACCGACGTGGCGAAGCCCCTTCGGTGCAGTCCGGGAGTGAGCGGCAGCAGCACGTCCTGCGTCCGCTCCACGGTGGCCCGCAGCGAGCAGAGCAGCAGTGGCCCGGCCGCCGTGGCGCCGCCGCTCAGGACGACCAGGTCGGTGCGGGCCGCGAGCCAGGCGGCGCGCTTGCGCCAGCGGAAGAAGCGCGGGGCTTCCTGGATGAGGACGAGGTCGGGGGCGCAGGCGCTGATGACGCGGGCCAGTGCCTCGCAGTCGTCGCGCATCGACCGGACGTTGTAGCTGAGCACTCTGATGACGGCCGAACCATCCCGCTCGGTACGGGAGTCGGGCAGCGGCGTCAGAACCATGCGTCTCACGATACGCCGGACGCCCGCCGCTCCCCAGGGGCGCGACGGGCGTCCGGCGCTGTCCGGTTCCGGGTGGTTCAGCCCTGGCGGGCCAGGTCCGCCGCGCCCACCAGACCTGCCTTGCCGCCCAGTTGGGCCGCGAGCACCTGGGCGTGCGGACGCCACTCGCCGCCGATCAGCCAGCGCCGGAACGACTTGCGGATCGGGTCGAGGACGAGCTCGCCCTCGTCCGACACGCCGCCGCCGACGATGAACGCGGACGGGTCGAAGAGCGAGGCGAGGTCGGCGAGTCCGGCTCCGGCCCAGCGGGCCAGCTCGCGGAACGAGTCGATCGCGACCGCGTCGCCCTGCCGGGCGGCTGCGCTGATGTGCTTGCCCTCGATGCCGTCCACCGTGCCGTCGCCGAGCGACAGCAGGATCGTGGCGTTCTCCGGAGTGGCGTTGGCGCGCTGCTTGGCGTACCGGACGAGTGCGCGCCCGGATGCGTACTGCTCCCAGCAGCCCTGGCTGCCGCAGCCGCAGAGCAGGCCGTCCGGGACGACCCGGATGTGGCCGAACTCGGCGGCCACACCGAAGCGTCCGCGGCGCAGCTTGTTGCCGATGATGATGCCGCCGCCGAGACCGGTGCCGAGCGTGATGCAGATGACGTCGTCGTGGCCCTGTCCGGCGCCGAAGCGGTACTCGCCCCAGGCGGCGGCGTTGGCGTCGTTCTCGACGACGACCGGAAGACCGACGCGCTGTTCGACCTTGTCCTTCAGCGGCTCGTGCCGCCAGTTGATGTTCGGCGCGAACAGCACGGTGGCGCGCTTGTCGTCGACATATCCGGCGGCGCCGATGCCGACGGCGTCGATCTGGTGCCCCTCGCTCGCGCCGGACACGGCCGTCGCGATCGCGTCCACGATGCCTTCAGCCGTCGGGGGGGTCGGCACCTTGAACATCGAGAGGATCTGTCCCTCTTCGTCGACCACTCCAGCTGCGATCTTCGTGCCGCCGATATCGACGCCGATGGTGAGTCCCATGAATCCCTCAGTTTCGGTCGAGCCCCGCTGCGGCCAACGGTACCCCGAGCCGAGGACCCCACCCATCGGTGCCGGTCAGTCCAGGTCGATGTGTTCGCCCGCGGCGGGGCCCTCGTCGCGCGGGTCGGTGGGGTCGCCGGCCTTCTCTTCAGTGCCTGCGGGGTTCCCTGCCCCGTGGGTCCAGTGGCGTTCCTGGCCTTCCACGGCGGAGCGGTAGGCGGCGAGGAGTTCGTTGCCGGCCGCGGCGATGTGGTCGAAGACGCCCGGATTGCGTTCGATGACGGGCTCGACGACGGACTTGGCCTGCTTGATGATCTGCTGCACGGTGCCCTGGGCCGCCGCGCCGAACAGCGGCGACTGGAGCGACGAGACCTTGTCGGCGACGGCGTCGACCAGCTTGCGCAGCTCCTCGGCTGCGGAGCCGGGCGGCGGGCCGTACTGGGAGCGGCGGCGGGCCTTCTCCGCTTCGAGGTCCTCGGCGCAGGCCTTCGCCCAGGCGTCGTCGTCGACGGGACGATCGGTGGCTTCGCTCATGGCGGACTCCTGCGACGTGGTTTGCCTGCGGCCCGGCATACGGGGCACGTACTACCGACGTTACCCGAACCGTGATGTGCCGTTCAGCTGGTCCGGGGCCACAGACCGGGGTCCGGCGTGAACCGGACCCGGAGCACTCCGTCGGTGAGGGCGGCGCCGGAGACGGTGCAGCGGCGCAGACCGGACTCCAGGGGGACGATCCGGTGGAACGGGCCCACGGTGAGGAGCAGTTCGTTGCCGCGGCGCACCAGTTGGAGCTCCGACTTGACGGCGCCGGGCAGGGGCAGGCACCAGACCAGAACGGAGTCGCCGTCGCCGGACGGCGGGGCGGTCACGATCCGGCTGCCGGGCAGCATCGGCCGCAGCTCGTCGAGGCCGTCCGGGGCGTACGGGTCCTCGATCCACCAGGGGTCGCCGGCCCGGCCGGGGCTCCGCTCGTCCAGCTCCGAGGCGAGTCCGTCGCCCTCGAAGAGGCCGCCGCCGGTACCCGCCTCCTCGAAGACGGTGCAGCCGGCTCCGGTGTCGAGGAGGGTGAGGTCTTCCAGGCCCCGCGGATCGCGGCCGAGGTGGGGCACTTCGCACAGGGCCGCAGCGGGCACCCATTCCTCGTACCAGTGGTCGATGGTCTTCTCCTGCTGCGCGGCGAGGGCCGCGAACCAGGGGTCGCCGGAGTGCCTGGGCAGTACCCGGTTCACCGCGAGGGTGTCGACGCGCAGTCCGTGCAGGGCGAGTCCGGTACGGGCGGTGCGCAGGGCCTCCTCGGCGGCGGGGCCGGGTTCGGCGACCAGCCGCAGCGTGGTGTTGCGGTCCTCGATCAGCGCCTGGACGGCGGCCAGCTCGGCGTCCCTGCGGGCGGCGGCCTCGTACAGCCACTGGGCGGGCATGGGTACGCCGGCGAGCTGGGCGAGCATCGGGCGCAGGGCGCGGGCGGCCTGGCGCTCCGGGGGCAGCAGGCGGCGCAGATAGCGGCGCAGCTGTTCGGGCAGGGCGAGTACGGCGAGCGCTTCGCGCAGCGGCGGCAGGTCGACGACGAGGAGTTCGTAGCCGCCCGGCGACCAGTCGCCCTGGGCGGCGCGGCGCAGGGCGTGCAGGAGGGCGAGCTGGGCGCTGCCGGGGAGTTCGGTGAGTTCCTCGCCGTCCAGCCGGTTCCCGCCGAGCAGGTCGAGCACACCGGAGGCCTGGTCCTGGAGGGCGAGGAGTTCGCCGCGGAAGTGCTCGCCGGAGTCGATGCGGGCGGACCACAGGCCGTCCGTGACCTCGGTGGGTTCCGTGCCCTCGGGGAAGCCGGGTATGGCGTCGGCGGAGAGCAGCAGGGTGCGGCGACCGCGGCGGGCCGCGGCCAGCGCGGTCGCTGCCGCGACGGTGGTACGGCCGGCGCCGCCGGGGCCGGTGACGAGGACCGTACGCACCGGGTCAGGCCTTCGGAACGGACTCGACGCGCTTCTTCAGGCCGGCCAGGGCCCGGTCGATGATGACCTTCTCCGCCTTGCGTTTGATCATGCCGAGCATCGGGATCTTGACGTCGACGGTCAGCCGGTAGGTGACCTCGGTGCGGTCGCCGTCGCCGAGCGGGGCCAGTGCGTAGGAGCCGTCCATGGCGCGCAGCATCTGGGACTTGACGAGGGTCCAGCTGACCTCGTAGTCGCCGATCCAGGTGTACGCGAGGGTGTGGTCGTCCTTGATCGCTCCGGCGTCGAGGACGAGGCGGACCTTCTCGGCGCGGCCCTGGTCGTCGATGGAGAGGACCTCGGCCTCCTTGACCTCGCCGGTCCACTCCGGATAGCGGGCGAAGTCGGCGATCACTCCCATGACGTCGGCCGGCGCCGCCTCGATCGTGATGCTCGAGCTGGTGTGTTCAGCCATCGCCGTGGCTCCTCCAGTGCGGTGTACCGGTGCGTCGGCAGAGGCCTGCCGTCAGAAGGCTATCGCGTGTGCGCGGCGCCTCGTTCCAGGGTCCGGCGCCGGTGCGGTCACCACTCCAGGGCCCAGGGCCTGCCGGTGGACGCGAAGTGGCCGACGTTCACGCATTCGGTGGCGCCGATCCGCATCCGGCGGACCAGCGGCTGGTGGACATGGCCGAACAGTGCGTACCGGGGTCGGGTCCTGCGGATGGCGTCGAGCAGGGCCCGGCTCCCGCGTTCGAAGCGGCGCGCCACCGTGTCGTACGTCAGCTCCGGCACATCGGGCGGGATGTGGGTGCAGAGCACGTCGACCGGCCCGATGGCCTCGATCTTGGCCGCGTACTCCTCGTCACTGATCTCGTACGGGGTGTTCATCGGGGTCTTCAGGCCGCCACCGACGAAGCCGAGTACGCGGCCGCCGATCTCGACGCGGTCGCCGTCGAGGACGGTGGTGCCCGGGCGCGCGTATTCGGGCCACAGGTCGGGGATGTCGACGTTGCCGTAGGTGGCGTACGTCGGAGTGGGGAAAGCGGCGAAGAGTTCGGCGTACTGCTTGCGCACCGCCGAGACGATCGCGGCGTTGCGGTCCATGCCCGCCCACAGGCCGCGGCCGAACTCGCGGGCCTCCTCGTAGCGGCGAGCGGTGCGCAGTTCGACGATCCGGTCGGCGTTCTCCACGCCGAAGAGATCGGGGAAAATGCCGCGCGAGTGGTCGGCGTAGTCGAGGAAGAGCACCAGGTCGCCGAGGCAGACCAGCGCGTCGGCGCCGTCCCCGGCGCGGGCCAGGGCCTCGGTGTTGCCGTGCACGTCACTGACCACATGAACGCGCGTGCGCCGTGCGGTCGGGGTTCCTCGGCTGTTCGGTCCGGCTGGCATGACGATCACCCTAGAACCCTGCTCTCCACCTGGGTAGAGGCGGCCGGAGCTGCGACGACCTCCGGGCCGTAACGGCGGTGGACTACTGTGCGCCCAAGGATCACCGTTGTGTGTGATGCATAAGACATCTGGCCGGAACCCCCTATCGGGAACCAAGTACTGGTGGGTAACGTCCGGGCAGTCCAGTTGTGCTCACCCCCACTGAGCACCGCCCATCTTGGACCGCAGCCGGTGCGTCACACAGAGCCGTGGCACCGGAGCCCGATGAGGAGCAGCAGTCTTGCGCGAGTTCAGCCTTCCGGCCCTGTACGAGGTCCCCTCGGACGGCAACCTGACGGATCTCATCCGCCGCAATGCCGCTCAGCATCCCGATGTCGCGGTGATGAGCCGCAAGGTGGCCGGTGTGTGGACCGATGTCGACGCCGCACAGTTCTTGGCCGAGGTCAGAGCCGTCGCCAAGGGTCTGATCGCCGCGGGCATCGAAGCGGGCGACCGGGTGGCCCTGCTCTCCCGCACCCGCTACGAATGGGTACTGCTGGACTTCGCGATCTGGAGCGCGGGCGCGGTCACCGTCCCGGTGTACGAGACCAGCTCGCCCGAACAGATCCAGTGGATCCTCGGCGACTCCGGCACCGCCTTGTGCATCGTGGAGTCCGAGGCGCACCAGGCCTCCGTGGTCTCGATCCAGGCGGATCTGCCGGCCCTGAAGGGCATCTGGCAGATCGAGGACGACGCGATCCGCCGGCTGTCGGCGATCGGCGAGGACGTCTCGGACGAGACCCTGGACCTGCGGATGACGAGCGCCAAGGCGGACGACCCGGCCACCATCGTCTACACCTCGGGCACCACCGGCCGCCCCAAGGGCTGTGTGCTCACGCACCGCAGCTTCTTCGCGGAGTGCGGCAATGTGGTGGAGCGGCTGAAGCCCCTCTTCCGTACCGGCGAGTGTTCGGTACTGCTCTTCCTGCCCGCCGCGCATGTCTTCGGACGGCTGGTCGAGGTGGCCTCGGTGATGGCCCCGATCAAGCTCGGCTGCGTACCGGACATCAAGAACCTCACCGATGAACTGGCCTCCTTCCGGCCGACGTTGATCCTCGGTGTGCCGCGGGTCTTCGAGAAGGTCTACAACGCGGCGCGCGCCAAGGCGCAGGCCGACGGCAAGGGCAAGATCTTCGACAAGGCCGCGAACACGGCGATCGCGTACAGCCGGGCGCTGAGTACCCCTCAGGGCCCGTCCATGGGACTGAGGTTCAAGCACAAGATCTTCGACCGGCTGGTCTACGGCAAGCTGCGGGCCGTCCTCGGCGGACGCGGCGAGTACGCGATCTCCGGCGGCGCGCCGCTGGGCGAGCGGCTCGGCCACTTCTACCGCGGTATCGGCTTCACCGTCCTCGAGGGTTACGGCCTCACCGAGACCTGTGCGGCCACCGCCTTCAATCCGTGGGACCGGCAGAAGATCGGTACGGTCGGCCAGCCGCTGCCCGGCTCGGTCGTCCGGATCGCCGACGACGGCGAGGTGCTGCTGCACGGCGAGCACCTGTTCGCCGGCTACTGGAACAACGAGGCGGCGTCGGCCGAGGCGCTGGCGGACGGCTGGTTCCACACGGGCGACATCGGCACGCTCGACGAGGACGGCTATCTCGAGATCACCGGCCGCAAGAAGGAGATCATCGTCACGGCGGGCGGCAAGAACGTCGCGCCCGCGGTGATCGAGGACCGCATCCGCGGGCACGCCCTGGTCGCCGAGTGCATGGTGGTCGGCGACGGACGGCCGTTCGTGGGCGCGCTGATCACCCTGGACGAGGAGTTCCTGGGCCGCTGGGCCGAGGAGCACGGCAAGCCGGCCGGCTCGACGGCCGTGTCGCTGCGTGAGGACCCGGAGCTGCTGGCCGACGTGCAGCGGGCGGTGGACGACGGGAACGCCGCGGTGTCCAAGGCGGAGTCGGTACGCAAGTTCCGCATCCTGGCCTCCCAGTTCACGGAGGAGGCGGGTCACATCACGCCGTCGCTGAAGCTGAAGCGGAATGTGGTGGCGAAGGACTTCGCGGACGAGGTCGAGTCGATCTACCGGGGCTGACCGGAACTAGTGCTGTGACCGGAAAGGTTTGCCGGAAGGCTCGCGGCGTCCGGTGCGGTGCATCGCAAGGCGGAGCATCACCCGCGTACTGGATGTACTCGGGTGATGCGACAACGCGGCGAGGCGCCGTGCC